>CAYRBM010000139.1:0-14075 GCA_964422425.1 uncultured Odoribacter sp. | reverse complement strand
ACTGGGTAGTAATTGGCGGCGCCAAACCTTTCTACGAACGTTTTTTCGATATTGCCAATTCTCCGTACATGCAGGGATGGGCCATGAGTAGCGCACTGATCGGGTGTTTGGTTGGGGCTATGTCGTCGGGCTATTTTTCCGACCGGTTTGGCCGTAAATTACCACTGATTACCGCTGCCGCGCTTTTTACCATTGCAGCAATTGGCACTGGAGTTGTCAACAGTTTTACCCCCTTTATTATTTACCGCCTGATTGGTGGCCTGGGGATTGGTCTGGCTTCGGCCATTTCGCCCATGTACATTGCCGAAATTTCGCCGGCAGATATGCGTGGCCGGTTGGTTTCCATCAATCAGCTAACCATTGTTATCGGAATTCTGGCAGCGCAAATCATCAATTACCTGATTGCAGAACCGGTTCCTGCCGGGGCAACCGACGAATTTATCGTTCAGTCGTGGAACGGTCAGGTGGGTTGGCGATGGATGTTCTGGGCCGGAACAGTTCCTGCTTTACTGTTTTTTGTGTTCTCATTTTTTATTCCTGAAAGTCCCCGGTTTTTAGCAAAGTCTGGTAATTGGAAACAGGCAAATGCTACTCTGGAGCGCATTGGCGGAACTCAATATGCCATTCAGGAGCAAAAAGAAATTGCGGAAACGTTGCATGGAACTGATTCGAAAATTGACTGGAAAGCTCTGGGCTCCAAAAAAGTGCGACCGGTTTTAATTTTAGGAATTGTTTTGGCTGTTTTCCAGCAATGGTGCGGCATCAATGTAATTTTCAATTACGCCGAGGAAGTGTTTACTTCAGCCGGTTATTCGGTTGGCGACATGCTTTTCAATATTGTGATTACCGGAACAGTCAATCTCATTTTTACTTTCCTTGCCATGCGTATGGTCGATAGCTGGGGCCGCCGCAAGTTGATGTTGCTGGGTTCGATCGGTCTGGCAGTGATCTATTTTATGCTGGGAACAAGCTATTTTTTCGAGTTGAAAGGATTGGCTATTCTGGTGCTGGTAATGGTGGCCATTGCTACTTATGCCATGACATTGGCTCCGATTACCTGGGTGGTCTTGTCCGAAATATTCCCGAACAGTGTTCGTGGGGCAGCGATGGCCATTGCCACAACGGCTCTTTGGATTGCCTGTTTTGTGCTAACTTACACTTTCCCTATCCTGAATAAATTGCTGAATGCCAGCGGAACTTTCTGGTTGTATGGGCTTATTTGCTTTTCGGGCTTCTTGTTTATCCTGAAGAAACTTCCGGAAACAAAAGGAAAATCGCTCGAAGAAATTGAAAAGATGTAGCGCCTGACACAGGAACAAAAGAAACTTTAGAAACCAAAGAAACTTTACATTTATGAAATACTACATTATTTACATTGCACTTTTTGCACTCTTATTTGCTTGTAAAAAACCTGCTATTCAGCAAAAAATCGATCTTTCCGGCGAATGGAAATTTGCCATCGACTCGCTTGATCAGGGAATTTTCGGAAAATGGTTCAATCAGGAATTAGCTGAAAATGTTACTTTGCCTGGCTCCATGACCACCAACGGGAAAGGAAACGACATCACGCTGAAAACCCCGTGGATTGGGCAGATTGTGGATAGCTCATTTTATAAAAATCCGGAGTACGCGAAATTCCGCCAGCCCGGAAACATTCATATTCCATTTTGGCTGCAACCGGTAAAATATTATAAAGGTGCTGCATGGTACCAAAAAGAAGTAACTATTCCTGAAGACTGGAATGGCCAGTTTGTGGGACTGTTCCTCGAACGTTGCCACTGGGAAAGCCGCCTGTGGGTCGATGATAAAGAAGTGGGCATGCAAAACTCGTTGGGAACCCCGCACAAATACGACCTTTCAACCGTACTGACTCCAGGTAAACACCGGCTAACGCTGTGCATCGATAACCGCGTGAAAGACTTTGATCCGGGCGTAAACTCGCACAGTATTTCAGACCATACCCAAAGCAATTGGAATGGGGTAGTAGGGCAAATCTACCTAGAAGCCCGGCCGTTGGTGAATATTCAGAATATTCAGGTTTATCCCGATGTTCAGAATAAAAAGATTGCTGCCAAGGTTAAAGTTCAGAACCCGACTGGTAAACCAGCTTCGGTGAAACTTAGCCTGAAGGTTGCTGAAAATTCAAAGAACGAATCTGCAAATTTCGAGTTGAAGGATGGCGAAAATGTTTTGGAAATGACGCTGGATATGGGTGCCGATGCAAAGCTTTGGAACGAATTTCACCCAAATTTGTATTCGCTCGAAGCCAGCCTGAAAGATAAAACTTCAGGGGAAACCGACGTTGCGACAACCACGTTTGGGATGCGCAGGATTAAAACTTCAGGCAAACAAATCCTGATCAACGGCCAACCAACTTTCCTGCGCGGAACGCTGGAGTGTGCGATTTTCCCAAAAACTGGCTACCCGGCAACTGATACAACCGAGTGGCTGCGCATTTTCAATGTTGTCCGTGCACATGGATTAAACCATTTCCGCTTCCATTCGTGGTGCCCGCCAAAAGCGGCCTTCGAGGCGGCTGACCGAACCGGCTTTTATCTTCATGTGGAATGTTCGTCATGGGCTAACCAGTCAACCACATTGGGCGACGGAAAACCCTTTGATAAATATTTGTATGAAGAAAGTCAGCGCATGGTAGAAGAATACGGAAATCACCCGTCGTTCTGCATGTTGGTTTATGGCAACGAGCCGGGAGGCCCCAATCAGCATAAATTCCTCACCGATTTTGTCAATTTCTGGAAAGAAAAAGATTCGCGCTTTATTTACACATCGGGCGCCGGCTGGCCCAATCTGCCGGTGAATGATTATTTAAGTGATTCTAAACCTCGCATTCAGGGTTGGGGACAAGGCTTGAAGAGTATTATAAATGGTGAAGCTCCCCGAACCGATTACGATTGGTCTGACTATAATTCCAAATTTCCGCAGCCCATTGTTAGTCACGAGATTGGCCAGTGGTGTGTGTATCCGAATTTCAAGGAAATTGCCAAGTACGACGGCGTTTTGAAGGCCCGCAACTTCGAAATGTTCCGCGAAACGCTGAAAGATAATGGCATGGCTCAATTGGCCGACAGCTTTTTATTGGCCTCCGGAAAGTTGCAGGCGCTGTGTTACAAGGCCGACATCGAAGCTGCTTTGCGAACCAGGGATTTTGGTGGTTTCCAGTTGCTCGACCTGCACGATTTCCCCGGACAGGGAACAGCGTTGGTGGGTGTTCTCGATCCGTTCTGGGGCGAAAAAGGATATGTTTCGCCAGCCGAATACAATCGTTTCTGCAATTCGACCGTGGCATTGGCTCGATTGAAAAAACTCATTTTCACCAACAGCGAAACCTTTGAGGCTGCTGTTGAGGTGGCGCATTACGGTGATGGCCCAATTTCAGCCTGCACTCCCGAATGGAAAGTAACCGACAAAACCGGAAACCCGATCCAGTCTGGAAAATTTGCTCAAACCGATATTCCGTTGGGCAATGGGTTTAAACTGGGCGACATCCAATTTCCGTTATCGGATATTAAAACTCCTGAAAAACTGGTTCTGGAAGTTTCAGTAAATGGAAAAAGCAACAGTTGGGATTTCTGGGTTTATCCAGCCGTTAAAGAAAAAATTTCTGGAGAAGAAAACATCAAGGTGGTTCAGAAACTGGATACACCAACCTTACAATTCCTGAAAAATGGCGGCTCCGTGTTGCTGAACCTGAAAAAGGGAACACTGCCGAAAGACATGGGAGGCAATGTGGAAATAGGGTTCTCCAGCATTTTCTGGAATACCGCCTGGACCAAACGACAAGCGCCACATACACTTGGTGTACTTGTAAATCCCGCCCATCCCGCATTGGCTGAATTCCCCACAGAATACCACAGCAATTACCAGTGGTGGGATGCCATGAGTCATTCCGGAGCCATTAACCTGACCACTTTTCCTGCCGATTTGAAACCGATAGTTCGGGTGATTGACGACTGGGTAACCAACCGTCTGCTGGCTTTGGTTTTCGAAGCCAAAGTGGGTAAAGGCAAAATCCTGATTTCAGGAATTGATTTGACGACCGATCTGGACAAACGACCAGAAGCACAGCAATTGCTTTTCAGCCTGAAAAAATACATGGTTGGCAGCAAGTTCGATCCAAAAGTTGAAGTAACTGCTGAAATACTGAAAAAACTCGTAAAATAAAGATATACCAATGATTAGAATTAATTCTGATTTTCTCAATTCTCCGTCGAGGGTTGAGGCAGGGAAAGCTATTGCCTGGAATGAGAAGGTAATTATTCCGACGTATGGAATCGGGAAGCCTGAAAAGAACCCTATGTTCCTGGAAAAGCGGGTTTACCAGGGTAGCAGCGGCGTGGTTTATCCGCATCCGGTGATTGAAAAAATATTGGACGAAAAAGTTGATCAGGAATGGAATGCCGTTTTTATCGAAAACCAGTACCTGCTCATTATGATTTTGCCTGAACTGGGAGGTCGTGTGCAAATGGCTTACGACAAAACCAAGCAACGCCATTTCATTTATTACAATCAGGTGATAAAACCGGCTTTGGTGGGTTTAACCGGTCCGTGGATTTCAGGAGGACTGGAGTTTAACTGGCCACAGCATCATCGTCCTTCGACCTACGAACCGACCGATTTTAAGATTGAAAACAATCCGGATGGCAGCGTAACCGTTTGGTGCAGCGAGGTGGAACGTATGTTCCGTACACGCGGTATGGCTGGTTTTACACTGCATCCGGATAAAGCCTACCTCGAAATAAAAGCCAAACTGTACAATCGCACCAACCATCCGCAGACTTTTCTGTGGTGGGCCAACCCGGCCGTAAAGGTGAACGACGATTATCAATCGGTTTTTCCGCCCGATGTGAATGCCGTTTTCGATCATGGCAAACGCGATGTTTCCGAATTCCCGATTGCCAAAGGAACTTATTACAAGGTCGATTATTCGCCCGGAACGGATATTTCGCGGTACAAAAATATTCCGGTGCCTACGTCGTATATGGCCATTACTTCGGATTACGATTTTGTTGGTGGATACGAAAACGACAGCAAAGGCGGGTTGTTGCACGTGGCCAATCACCATGTTTCGCCCGGAAAGAAACAATGGACCTGGGGACACAGCGATTTTGGCCGTGCGTGGGACCGCAACCTGACCGATGAAGATGGACCGTACATCGAACTGATGTGTGGTGTTTACACCGACAATCAGCCTGATTTTTCGTGGATCATGCCGGGCGAAGAAAAGACGTTCACCCAGTATTTTATGCCTTACCGCGATTTGGGTGTAGTGAAAAATGCCACCAAAGAAGCGATGCTGAACCTCGAAACGCAGGATGGAAAAACGACTATAAAAGTTTATACCACCTCGAAATATAACGCCGGAAAAGTTTTGCTGACTTGCAGCGATAAAGTTTTGGTTGACGATACCTTCGATTTTCATCCGGGCACTTCATTTGAGAAAACGGTTGTTCTGCCGGATGGCGTTGATGCCGATCATCTCGAAATTTCAGTAAAAACGGCCGAAGGAATTTTGTTGGTCAACTGGAAAGCTACCCCGCCTGTTGAACGTCCGATTCCGGAGCCTGCTAAAGCCGCCCGTTTGCCAAAAGACATTGAAAGCAATGAACAGCTTTACCTGACGGCAGTCCACCTGGAGCAATACCGACATGCCACCTACGATCCGCGTCCGTATTACAAGGAAGCCCTTTTGCGCGACCCAAAAGATACCCGCTGCAACAATGCGCTGGGATTGTGGTACCTGCGCCGCGGACAGTTCGCCAAAGCCAAAACTTATTTCCAGACGGCCGTGGATACCTGGACCGAACGCAACCCAAATCCGTTGGACGGAGAGGCGCTTTTCAACCTGGGACTGGCCAACCGCTACCTGGGCGATACAGATAAAGCCTATCAGGCATTCTACAAATCGGTATGGAATGCGGCATGGATGGACAGTGGTTATTTTCAGGTGGCATGCATCGAAACTATGAATAAAAAATGGGAGGCTGCACTAGAAGTCATCGATCGTTCGCTCATCCGCAACTGGCACAACCACAAAGCCCGTCAGTTTAAGGCAAGCATTTTGCGGTATTTGAGCCGGAATAAACAGGCGTTGGCGCTGATTGGCGAATCGCTTCAGCTCGATCAGTTTAATTTCAGTTTATATTTTGAAAAGTATTTGCTGACCAATGATGAATCGGCTTTGGCTGAAATGAAGTCGCTCATCCGCGGAAATATCCACAATTACATCGAATTTTCGCTGGATTACGCCTGGGCTGGTCTGTACGATGAAGCTATCCGTTTCATTACGGTAGGTATTGAAGAGCAGAGTGGCGATGTTTACCCGCTCGCGTTTTACTACAAAGCCTGGTTCCAGTCGCAAATGGGCCAGCAAAGTGAGGCTATCGAAACCTTGACTGAAGCCTTGAAGCAATGCCCTGACTATTGTTTTCCGAACCAGCCCGAGGCCGTGGTTGCCTTGCAGTGGGCTGTTGAGAACAATCCTGAAGATTACAAAGCGCTCTATTATTTGGGCAATTTCTGGTATGCCTTTAAAAATTACGAGGAAGCAGTGACCTGCTGGGAAAAATCGGTGGCCATTTATCCTGAATTTCCGACAACGCACCGCAACCTGTCGCTGGCGTATTTCAACAAACACAACAATGCCGAAAAAGCATTGAAATCGTTGGAAAAGGCTTTTGAACTTGACCGCACTGATGCCAGAGTTTTGATGGAACTTGACCAGTTATACAAACGATTGAATTACCCGCTGGAACAACGGTTGGAAAACATGGTGCAGCACAGTTCGTTGATCGATCAGCGCGATGATTTATACCTGGAGTTGATTACACTGTACAACCTGACAGGCCAGTTCAAAACAGCCTATGATTTGATCATGGCACGGCAGTTTCACCCGTGGGAAGGCGGCGAAGGCAAGGTTACCGGGCAGTATGTTTTCAGTTTAACGGAAATGGCGAAGAATGCCATTCAGGAGAAAAACTTTTCGCTGGCCATTGATTTGCTCGATCGGGCACGAGAGTATCCGCATAATCTGGGCGAAGGCAAACTTTATGGCGCGCAGGAAAACGAATTGCTATACCTGCTGGGGGTTGCTTATGAAGGGCTGAACAAAACCGATGAAACGCGGACTTATTTTGAAGAGGCGTCGCGCGGATTAGACCAGGTTTCGGCGGCAATGTTTTACAACGACCAGCAACCCGATACCATTTTCTATCAGGGATTGGCTTTGCAGAAACTTGGAAAAACAGCAGATGCCCAAAAGCGGTTTGACCTGCTGATCGATTTTGGGAAAGTACACCTGAACGATGAAGTTAAAATCGACTATTTTGCGGTTTCGCTGCCCGATTTGCTGATTTGGGAAGACGATCTGAATGTTCGGAACAGCCAGCTTTGTCAGTATTTAATCGGTCTTGGAGAGTTAGGTAAGGGAAATACAGAAGAAGCAAAGAAATATTTTGCGTTTGTGCTTCAGGGCGATGCTTCGCATAAGGGTGCGAAAAGTAATATGTAGGTTTTTGTTTGTGTAAATAGGTTTAGATTAGATCCCCGAAACGGCTGGCCAGGTGTCAGCCGTTTGTTCTTATTTTTTTTGTATTCGAAAGTGGTAATCCCAATTTGCTTCACGAAATTCTCCCTGAAATATTTTAAATCGTTGAATCTGGTTCGATATGTTACCTCGGAAATAGTAAGGTTTTTCGATTCAATAAGTTCTGCTGCCCCCCGACGAAATTTTAAACAAACTGCTATAGATGAAAAATTTACAGCGGTTTTTTATTTTGGAGTTTTGTTGCCCTGCCTTGGTGTTTTACAATCTGTTTAAATTTCATTTTCATGTTCCATAGGAACAAAAGGTCGATAAAATGAATGAAGGTATGTACCTCTGTGCTCCGTCTGGGACAAAACAAAGCTTGTTGTTCGACATTTCTACTGACAGATTTTCCCATCTGGAAATATTCATACAGGAAAACCTTCCATGAATTTTGCAGCAATGCTGCTTTTTGGACAGGTCATAAATGCACACTTCCTAATTGGGATTTCGACTTTCCAAAGTCGAAAAGATTATCGGACTTTGCAAAGTCCGATTCCCAGACGTTTAAAACCTCAGGCAAAACACCGTTTCCTTATTCGGGATTGAGCGAACCTGAAGGCTGCCGCCGTGCAGGCGCATAATCTGGCGCGAAAGACTTAGTCCGATTCCGGAGCCGTTTTCGCGGGTGGTGAAGAACGGCACAAAAATTTGCTCGATAATTTCCTCCGGAATGCCGGGTCCATTGTCGGCAATACAGATTTCGGGACGTTTGTTTTCTGCAATTTTGGCCGTTAACAGAATGCGTGCGTCGGGTTGTTTCGAAATAGCTTCCAGTGCATTTTTCAGCAGGTTGAGCAGCACCTGCGAAATCAGGTTTTCATCGGCCACCAGTTCCATTTCCGGCGGAACAATCGAAACATTCAGTTTTACAAACTCGGCATTTTCGAGCGACAGGTAAAGCACTTTCACGCGGTTCACCAAATCTTCGACACGGAAAACTTTCTTTTCGGGCTTGGGCAGGCGGGTCAGTTTTCGGTACGACTCCACAAAGTGTATCAGCCCGTTGCCCTGTTCGTTAATCACGTTCAATCCGCGCACGGTCATCCCAATGGTTTTTTCGTCAATTTCCGAAGGCAAAGCTTCCCGCCCTTCCTTCGTAAAGAATTGGCGCAGACTTTCGGCCAGCGAGGTGATGGGCGCAATCGAATTCATGATTTCGTGCATCAGTACCCGGATCAGCTTCATCCACGAATCCAGTTCTTTTTCATCCAGTTCATTCCTGATATCCTGAACTGAAAGCAGGATCAGCTCGTCGGTAGCCGTTTTGATCGAACTTGCTTTCAGCGACAATTCGATGGTCCCGCGCTCTGTGGTCAGTGTCACCAGTTTTTGGTCGAAAGGCCGGATGTTTTGCACCGCCTGAAACAAATTCCGGTTGATCCGCTCAATTTGGTTGATGTGAGTGAGCACCTCCATGCCCAGCATTTTCTTCGCCGAAGTATTGGCATGAAGCACAAATCCCTTCGAATTAAACGTCAGGATTCCGGTGGCCACGTGTTCGAGCAGCGTCTGGAAATATTGTTCGCGCGTCTGGCTTTCAATTTTTAGTTGCTGAATCTGCTCATTCACCTTGTTCAGCCCCTGGTACAATTCCCGAATAGGTTTCCCGCTAATGTTCTGCGGAAATTTCAGGGTCGAGTCGTTGTTTTGAATGGCTTCCAGAAAATAGCTCATCTTCCGGTTGGTACTGTTCAGGTAATTGATGAGGTTGATCGCCAAAGGAATTTCGACAACAAGAAGAACAACCGTAAACAACCCAAATCCGTTTGAAGCCAGCGACCAGCCTGCCCCTGCGGCAAATACCGCCATCAGCAAAACCCTGAAAACAATCTGGAAATATAAATTGCGGCTGATCATTGTCCGAAGCGTTTCATTTTGTTGTAAAGTGTCTGGCGGGTAATGCCCAGCTGTTCGGCTGCGGCGCTAAGGTTTCCGTTGTTCTTTTCAATGGCACGGTTGATCATCCTTTTCTCCATTTCTTCCAACGTGGTTTCGGTGGCATGATTTTGAACCGACGAAACGGGCCGCATGAAAAAATCTTCCGGTTTCAGGATGTTGTTCTCGCTTAAAATTACAGCCTTTTCAACCGTGTGCTGCAGTTCGCGGATGTTACCAGGCCAGCTGTATTTCAGCAGTTTTTCCTGGGCCTGCTGGTTGATTTTCAGTCCGGGCTTGTTGTATTTCGACGCATATTTTTGCAGGAAAAAGTCGGCCAGTACCAGCACATCGTTTCCACGGTCGCGCAAAGGCGGAACTTCAATCTGGATGGTGTTGATGCGGTAAAGCAAATCCTCGCGGAAAAGTCCGTCGCGCACCATACTTTCGAGGTTTTTGTTGGTGGCACAAATCAGGCGGATGTCAACTGGAACCGTTTGATTGGAGCCAATGCGCGAAATCTGCCGGTTTTGAATAGCTGCCAGCAATTTAGCCTGAAGGTGAAACGACAGGTTGCCAATTTCGTCGAGGAAAAGACTGCCTTTGTCGGCCACTTCGAATTTTCCTGGTCGGCTTTCGCGGGCATCGGTAAACGCACCTTTCACATGGCCGAAAAGCTCGCTTTCAAAAAGCGTTTCGGTCACCGCGCCCATATCCACGCTCACCAGAATTTCGTTGGAGCGGTTCGACAACCGGTGAATTTCCTGCGCAATGAGTTCTTTACCCGTGCCGTTTTCGCCGGTAATCAGTACGTTGGCGTCGGTTTTGGCCACTTTGAGCACCAGGTTCAGCACGTGCATCAATTGTGGCGACGAACCCACAATGAATTTTTGCTCGCGGTTGATTTCACTTTTCAGCCCTTTTTCCTTTTCCTTCAACTGGCTAACCTCCATTTTAGAGAGGTTCAGTTGCAGGGCCGATTTCAGGGTGGCCATCAGTTTGGCATTGTCCCAGGGTTTCAGCACAAAATCGGTTGCGCCCGCTTTCAGGGCTTTCACGGTCAGCTCCACATCGCCGTAAGCGGTAATCATTACCACCGAAATTTCAGGATGGGTTTCCTTGATGCGGCCCAGCCAGTAAATGCCTTCGTTTCCGGTATTGATTCCGGCGTTGAAATTCATGTCGAGTACCACCAGGTTGTAATCGCGCTTTCGCAATTCGGAGGGAATCTGGTTGGGATCGGAGAGCGTGGTCACGGCTTGAAATTCGGGCGACAACAGGATTTCCAGCGCACTTAAAATGCTTTTATTGTCATCAACAATCAGCAGGTTTCCTTTGGCCATAGTTTTTAATTTATATACGCATCGTTTAAAATTGAACCCGCTTCGGGGTTCCAGAACATCTTGTTCCGTCTTCCACGGGTTTACACCCGCAGTTATTCAGATTAAATCCCTTCAGGATTTTTTCTTAGAAACCACGAATGTGGTTTAATTTGAATAACCCCGTACGAAGTGCGGGGTAAGCAAATGCAGCATGACAGGAACCCCGAAGTGGGTTCAATAAATCGTTTATCCTTTACTCCAAAGTTATCGGACTTAAAAACCAAACACAATACTCTGTAAAATAATTTTACACAATCTTGTCAATTATTTTTACTGAACGCTTTGGTTGAAATGATTTTTTTACTGAAAATCAATCAATTAAAAATTTGGCATTATTCTGGCACGGTAAAAAAACAAAACAATCAAACAATGAGACGTATCGTTTTTATACTCTTCTTCAAATTTGGTTTTTTGGCCGGAAATGCTCTGGTTGCGCAAAATACCTGGGACCTCAACCGGTGCATTTCCTTCGCCATCGAACACAATATTGGCCTGAAGAAAATGGAAATTCAGGAGCAAATGGCTTCCGAAGATTTGAGTCAGGCCAAACGTAATTTATTGCCGGGAATAAATGCTTCTTCCAGGGCCGGCATCAACTTCGGGCGTTCGGTTGACCCCAATACCAACGACATTGTCAATACCGAATTCTTTAACAACAGCTACGAATTGGGTGCGTCGCTCACTCTTTTTGACGGGTTCAGGCAGATCAACCAGATCGAATACCAGAAGTTCCGCAAAAAAGCCAGCGAACTCAACCGGCTAAATGCCACCGACGACTTGGCTTTTGGCGTGATGAGTTCGTATTTCGAGGTACTTTATTACGAGGGAATGCTGAAAATCGCGCAAGAACAGGTGGAAGCCTCGCGTATAAACCTGCGCAAAATGGAAAAGCAGGTGGAACTGGGCATGAAATCGAAAACCGATTTGCTCGAATTGCGCGCCAATTTCGAAACTGAAGAATTGCGCCGCATCCAGGTTGAGAATAGTCTGAAAACTTCGAAACTGCAATTGAAACAGCGCATGAACCTGACGGATGCTGTAGAAATGGCACTGGAAGAAATTACGGATCAGTTTGCATCGACGGAAAAACCCGATGCACAAAGTCTTTTTGCCGCTTATACCCAGTGGTCGCCGTATTACCAGTCGTTCGAGGCTCAGATGCAGGCCAGCCGAAGGGCGCTTGCCATCAGCCGTTCGCAATTGTTTCCGTCGGTGACAGCCTATGGCGGACTAGGAACCGGATTCTATGAAACCACGAAAGACGACGCCGGAAAAACCATCGGTTTTGGCACCCAGCTCGATAACAACCGAAACCAATATTTGGGCGCTTCAATCAACATCCCGATTTTCAGCCGTTGGGCATCCCGCTCGGAGGTGAAAAAAGCCAAACTTCAGGTAGAACAATCGCAAAATACTCTGGATGAAGAAAAGCAAAAGCTGTATTTCGAAATGGACAACAACCTGAACGAACTGGAAGCGCTTGAAAAAGAATACAATCAGTACATGCGCCAACAGGAAGCCGATCAGCAGGCTTTTCAGGCTTCGGAAAAGAAATTTGAGCAGGGATTGGTGAACGTGGTCGATTTTTACATTGCCAAAAACCGTTTGGCCAATTCGGGAAGTCAGGTTCTGAAAGCCCGCCTGCTCTGGGAGTCGAAGAAAAAAGTGCTGGAATTTTATCAGGGAAAAAGGTTTTGGGAATAGGAGAGCATGGGGCAAAGAGCATGGAGCAGAGAGCTTCGTCCATGCCCCATGCCCCACGCTCCATGCAAGAAATACGCATATTTATTAAACAGATTTATTAACCGGAGGCTGAGCTTGTCGAAGCCAAACTTGAAACTATACAGTCATGGGAATGGATAAAGTAATAGAAAAGAAAAAAGGGTTGAGGCCGAAACACATTGTTGGGGGTATTGGAATCCTGGTGATCGGATTGTTACTCTACCAGGTGATGTTTACGCAAACTGGTTCAACCTTCAGGGCCGAAAAAGAAAAGCTGACCATCAGCACCGTTGAAGACGGCCTGTTTAACGACTACATCACGGTTATCGGGCAGGTGGAACCCATTTCAACCATCTATCTCGATGCCATTGAAGGCGGGCAGGTAGAGGAACGCTTCATCGAGGAAGGCACGATGGTGAAAAAGGGCGACGTGATTTTGCGCCTCGAAAACCGCCAGTTGTACCAAACCATCCTGAACAGCGAAGCCGCGTTGGCCGAAAAAGAAAACTACCTGCGCAACACGCGAATCAGCTTCGAGACGGAATTGATCCAGTCGCGCAAAAACCTGCTGGACAGCTACTACCGACTGGTGCGCAAAAAGCGTTCGTTCGAGCAAAACAAAGCGCTGTTCGACGACCAGTTGATTTCGAAAGAGGATTTTCTTCAGGCTAAAGAAGACTATGAATACGAAAAAAGTATGCTCGATATCAACAAAATAAAAGCTAAAAACGACTCGCTGATTCGCATTACTTCGATGCAAACGCTCGAAACAGACCTGGGAAAAATGCGCCAAATGCTGGTGCTGGTTCGCGAACGGCTCGACAACCTGAACGTAAAAGCGCCGGTTGACGGCCAGTTGGGAATGCTGGAGGCTGAAATCGGGCAACGCATCAACGAAGGACAGCGCATCGGACAAATCAACGTTCTGGATAACTTCAAGATTAAAGCGCTGATCGACGAGCATTACATCGACCGGGTGAAGCGTGAACTTCCGGCAACACTCGATCGTAACGGAACCAATTTCAACCTGACAGTCAGAAAGGTTTATCCTGAAGTGCGGAATGGTCAGTTCGAAATCGACCTGGTTTTTGAAGGAACAAGTCCCGACAATATCCGCACCGGACAAACCTACCACATCAAGCTCGAACTGGGTGAATCAGGAAAAGCTATTCTGATCCCACGCGGCGGATTCTTCCAAAGTACTGGCGGACAATGGGTGTATGTACTGAACGAAAACGGAACCGAGGCTACCAAACGCAACATCCGTATCGGCAAGCAAAATCCGCAGTACTACGAAGTTCTCGAAGGCCTGAATGCTGGCGAAAAAGTCATTACGTCGGGCTACGAGATGTTTGGCACGAATGATAGAATAACATTTAAATAGCAACAGATATGATACGAACAGTAAACCTAAACAAAGTATTTCGCACGGAAGAGATTGAAACCAGTGCGTTGAACAACGTGAACCTTCATATTCAGAAGGGCGAATT
>CAYRBM010000138.1:0-14286 GCA_964422425.1 uncultured Odoribacter sp. | reverse complement strand
CCGACTTAGCGGCCGTTCCCTTTTCGGCAATAATCTGATCAACCGTTTGTTGTATGTTTTTGATTTCGCTCACTTTTGTTTCTTCTATCAATCAATTTTAACAGCTCTGAAAGAGCTTAATCTGAATAACCGTGGGTAAAACCCACGGCAAATGTCATAAAACTTAGTCAGCCCCAAAGGGGTTGAATCATTTTATGGAAAATATCGATCATCAATTTTGATTCCATGCTCTTCCAGTAATCGCCTCAACTCATCTTCAAAAGTTTCTTTTTTATGATGCTCTTGTTGATTTTTGATGTAATTAACTATCATTTCTTTATCCTTCCAAGCATAAGTTAAAGCAGCATATCCTTCTGCCCATCCATCAAATGACGAGAAATGTCCTGATTGTTTAAGCCAAACAGAGGATGATGTTTTCATATCTCTCATGAAATTTGCCAATGCAATATTTGGATGTAAGTCGCACAAAATATGCAAATGATCCTCCATTCCGTTTATTCGGTAAAGAAAACAGTCATGGTTTCTGATGAATCCCATCAGATAGGCATATAACTCTCTGGAATGTTCCTGAACAAGAGTTTTTCGACTATCTTTTGTCCTAAAGACTACGTGATATAAAATCTGCCGATAACTAGACATGAGACATAATCTATTCAACCCCTTCGGGGCTGGGTTTTTATTCCTTTTCAGCCACGGGTTTCACCCGCGGTTATTGAAATTTAGCCACTTTGTGGCTTTCTTCTGATACATCTTTATCCCCCGATGCAATACAAATTATTCATTCCTCTCAAGTACACTTTGCCATCCTGAAAAATCGGCGAACAAACCGATTTTTCGCCTAGCTCGGGTGTACCCACGAGCTGATAGTCGCGGGTGGCTTTCACGATATAGGTTTTACCGGTCATATCGGTGATGTAAACTTTTCCATCGGCATAAATCGGGGAGGCATAAAACGAACCGCCATAATCCTGTTCCCATTGCTTTTCTCCGGATTTGGCATCGTAACAAGCCAGAACGCCATACGATGTCGCCACATAAAGCAAGCCATTCACTGCCAACGGACTGGCCACTTCGGGCAAAAATTCTTCGGCTTCCCAAACAATTTCAGGAGCGCCGCCAAGTTTTATGCCGACCAGTTTGGCATATTCGTTGGCTGCAAACACCATTCCGTCGGCATAACCAGCTGATGGCCCAACTTCGCCAGAAAGACAGGCAATATTCCAAAGTTCTTTACCTGTTTCAGGATCGTAACCATTCACATTCGGGTTGGTGGTCAAAATCACTTCGGTGCGACTTCCGGTATTCGCCAAAATGGGCGACGACCATGAGATTTTGGAGTTACGGGCAGTTTCCCAAACTGTGTTTCCGGTTTGTGTATCTAATGCCAAAAGTTTTCCTGAACGATTGGTATCATACTGGACCAGCAACTTGTTTTTATAAATAATCAGGGATGAACCGTGTCCGTAGTGGTTGTCGGGAACGCCCAGGTTACGCGCCCAGAGTCGTTTTCCACTCATATCGAGTGCTAAAACATCGCCGGTGGCAAAAATGGCAAACACAGCACGGCCGTCGGTAGCCATTGTCGAAGCGGCTAAACCTGTATCAGCAGTAACTTTCGGAACCGATGAAGGCGATCCCTGAATGTTGTCAGCCGCAGCTAGCCACAACAGTTTTCCGGAGTTTTTATCGTAGCAATACACCATTCGGGCCTGTGCATCGGCGCCAGTCACGAACAGTTGATTTCCCCAAATCACAGGCGAGCTGAAGCCTGATTTAGGAACCTTCACTTTCCAAACGACATTTTTCCCGGCAGCTCCGTTCCATTCAGTTGGTGTGTTTTTCTGGAAAGTTACCCCATCACCCAGCGGACCGCGAAAAAACGGATAATTGGCTTTTAGTTCCGCCTGCGTTGGCAATCCGGCCGGTTTCGCTTCGGGAGCCGCAACCGATACTGCCGCTTCAATCGGATTAGCCGACAGATTACTGGCATTGTCCGTTGTATCAACAGCCGAAGTTGTTTCAGCCTGTGCATTTTGATCTTTTTCGACTGGCACCTGCGCTGCATTTCCGGAGTTAGCAACCTGTGCTGATGATGGCTCTTCCGACACGACCAGATTTTCGTTTACCATATAATCTTTCAACGAATTAGAGGCCAGAAATCCGGAGACTACCGCAACAACGATGAGACCGGAGCCCACATAAATCACCCACTTTTGCGCGATCAGTTTGTCCAGCCCTTTCACCTCGTTGGCCGGATCAATTTCGTTGAGTTTCGATTTGGCCGCCAAAATATAACGAACAGCCAGAATAGAAATGATCAGCCCCAGAAACATGAGGTAAGCGCCGGTCCGTAATTGCCACTGACTTGTAAAATACGCTTTACGGGCCATAAGGTCGAATGCTCGTATTTCGGCTTTCAGCGCTTCGTCAGATGGATTCTGACTTAACCTTTTGACGAGCGCCGGAATCGTCTTATTCTCGATCGGATTATTCAGTTTGGTTTGAATGAAATTGGCAACCAGTAAAACGGCCATCAGCAGCGCAAAAGCCCCTGCAACGACGGCCACCTGACGGGCCAGTTTAATTTTGGTTTGAGTTGAAACGGTCATTATATTTTGGTTATCGTTGTTGTAATTGTTGTCTTTGTTGATCAGTGTTATCCGGGCTCTTTTCTCCTATTCCTTCTTCACCGGGCAATAATCCATGCAACGGGCACAGCTCAGGCAATTGGTTTTGTTGGGTTCCCAGTCTTCGCGCTTACGGAATTTCGACAGATTAATCAGGCTACTGCCAATGACCAGCCCCATAAAACCGCCTAAAATCCATCCTCCCCAATAGAACTGTTTCTGAATGGCATTTGCTTCCAGAACCAATTGTTCTGTCGATTTCCCGGAACTCATAAATGTCCGGACATCGATATTGTTAGGATCGTTCTTCACTTCAGGATGCTCCACAATTTGTTCGGCCAGGTATACCGTTTGGTTAAAACGCGACAGCGGCACATGAACCAGCGAGCCGGCCCAACCTCCAATACCGATCCAAAGCGGAAGAAGCATAAAATATGTCATCAGGCGGCGAACATTATCGCGCCGTTTCCCTGTTTCGGCAACAGGCTCGTCGATGGCGCCAAACGGACACGAATTCGCGCATAATTTGCATTGAATACAGGCTTTGGGCGTAATGGTCATGTGTTTCGACGAGAACCGCGACATCCAGCCCAGCAACACGCCATACGGACAGAAAAACCGGCAATATGGGCGCGCAACAAACACACCGACAGCCAGAAACAAAATCCCTAAAATCAGCATATGAAATGGTGCGTCGAACCGGAAAAGTCCTACAAACGGATCGTAGCGGCAGATGATAAATTCTGATTTGGTTACTACATACAAAACGGCCAATCCGAGATACAAATATGGAATCAACCCCAATACCTTCTGAATCCATTTAGGCAATTCGATGGGACGGATGGCGACGATATCCTGAATGGCACCCAACGGACAGGCCCCGGCGCAAAACGTGCGCCCCACGAACAAGGTAAATGCCAGCGGAAGCAAAAAGAAGAGCAAAGCTGTGAGCGGGATGGCATATGTTGGATCGACCAGCGCCAAAACTACATTTTGAATGGAACCGATGGAACAGATACACCCTTCGCGGTAAAACCCGAAATAGAGCAGTGAGAATATCGACGTCCAGAAAACTCCCTTTCGCGACCTTTTTTTCAGGACAAACCAGGTAACCACCGACAACACGACCAAAAGAACGAATACGTCGAAATATTCCAGAAAGATGGCACGGGCAGTTGGCTCTGTTGTTTTAGGTTGTGTGTATCCCGAATCGAATTCGGGTTTGGGAAATCGCTGTTGCGCCTCGGGTGCCGCAAATGATTGACAAATGCTGAAAAGCATCAGGGAGAAAAGCAGAAAATATCGTTTCAGTTGATTCATTGTTCAGGTTTTATTTCAATTCCGGTCGTGTTGGCTGGTCTTTAAATCTGGAATACCCATGTGTATTTCATTAAGTTTAAGCGTTCTTGTCGCTTTTTTTGCTTCCACTCTTTTTGAAATCGCCTTTAATCAGATACGGCGTGTTGGCGGGCACACGCTGAAAAGCGTCGGCCGGACAAACTCGCGCAATAGCGCAATCGTTGCAGTTTTTGCAACGGTCGTGCCTGATTTGCAAATGCAACGACCCGTTTCCAAAAGATGTACAACCGGCCACGCACTTGGCACAACCGATACACAGATCTTCGATAATTTCGTATTCGAAATAAGGAGCTTCAATAAATTTCCGTTTGATAGCAGCCGTCGGACAAAGCTGGTTTTCGGCAGCGGTACTGCGGGCATTCGAATCGGGTTTGAGGTAACCACCGCAAAGATCACAATACCCGCACAAATCGTAAGCATGAACACATTTCACGGCCGACGGTGTCATCACACATTCGGTGGCACAACGCCCGCACTGAACGCATTTAAACGGATCGATCTGCCAAACCAAATCGTTGGCAGAAGCTTTCAGGAACGAGAACCCGGCAACACCACCCAGCGAAACGGCCAACGCCATTTGCATGCTGCTGCGGATAAAATTCCGGCGTTCCATGCTTTTGGGTATTTGTTTATCGCTCATTAGCCTTGTATTTTTTGGCCTGATCTAACGAACAGGTATTAATTTTCTGACAATTCCGGCAAAACTGGTTGTCGGCGCAACCATCGGTTTGCACCCGGTTTTCGAGGATCAGCCAGGCCGATCCACCGACCATCGCCGACAGAAAGGTCAGTTGTCCTGCCCTCCTGAAAAACTCCCGACGTGTGTTTTTTGTATCGTTCATTTTAGTCGTTCTTTTTTTCAAAAATTCGCACTTGCTGGCGTTCAAAATCGAGCGCAACAACCCGCTGTTCATCGTCGACTGCAATATCCGGAGCCATCGAACCATCGAATGCGGCCGGAGGCGCTACCACTCCCAAAAACTGTCCGTGCTGATCGTACAATTTGATACGCGGCATCCCCTTTTCACTCGTGATAAACGAATTATCGTTCAGGATTGAAAAATGAGCCGGATTGCAACAGCCGCTGAAACCTTCAATTTTAAAGCTGGTTACGCCCCACGAGGTTCGCAACGACCCATCCGGATTGTAATTTTCGAAGACATGTCTTCCTGTGTTGGCGGCCCACAAAAAACCTTCATCGTCAATCGCCACATCAAAATACGGGCTGGGAATGATAAATCCCGGCGTACCTTTCTGTTCGTTTTCCTCTCCTATTTTCTGAAGAACTTGCCCGTTGGTATTGCAGTGATGCACAATTCGGTTGCCCGCATCGGCCACATACACGTTTTCTCCGGAAACGGCAATGGAGGTAAACACAGCCCTGTCGCCAAACGAATTCCAGCGCTTCACCAGAGTACCGTTCAAATCGTACATCACCACGTAGTGGCGCATCCCGATCCATATCTGGCGGTTATCGTCGATGGTTACACAGGTGGCCGTGTCGATGATTTCCTTGCTAAAAATTGGCTTCCCCTGGTAATTAAATTTCAGCAGTTGATTGGCTGTTGCTACGATAATCATCGAATCAGAAACGGTTATTCCGCCCCAATCGTGCACACTGACGGGGAAATGGTGCGTTTCAGTGTAAAGAATGGTTGTAGAATCAACCTGACGAAACTCGTCGATGTTGTATTCATAAGGATTTTCGATATTTTTCCCGGCCTTCTTTCCAACAAAATCTTTCCCAATAATGACTACAATAGCCGCAGCCAGAACAATCAGCACGATATTTACCAACTTCCGGTTCATAACTGGTTAATTAACTTTTACTGCATACATTGTTTTCGCATCCCGCAACAATAAATAGCCATCGGCCAAAGCCATCGGGCCCCATGCATCGTGCCCGTCGAATAATTTCTTTTGAGCCAATTGCACATACTTTTTAGTGTCGGGTTTAATCATCGTCAGCGTTCCGTCGTCGCTCAGTACATACATTTTCTGATCGGCAATCAGGTACGGACCCAGCCCAAAACGGCCATCCTTTCCTGAAGTCCAGACCACTTTTGTTACATCATCCGGATGCACACAAATTAACTGGTTGCGCATTGCTCCGGCATCTTTAGGTTGAATAGCCATCATGAAACCGTCCCACAAAACCGGTGTCTGCTGTTCGCAGGCCATTCCGTCTTTCGGGCTGTATTCCTTCAGCACATCCACTTTATATTCTGTTCCTGATAAAGAAACCTTGATCATCATACTTCCGGCGCCATAACCGGCTGTCAGGAAAACCTTTCCGTCAGGGAAACAAACCGGGGCCGGAGCAACCACAGCGTGGTTCCAGGCGGTTGACTGCCAAAGGATTTTACCCTCATCGGCTCCTTCGGCCGAAACTCCAACTACGCCGCCAACAGCGCTGTACACATACATCTTTTTCCCTTTAAAAGTCCAGGGCATGATGGACGAATGCGACATTTTCAGGTTACCCGGATTGGGCGTTTCCCACAGCACTTTGCCGGTTGTCATATCCACGGCCACCAGCAAAGCGGTTCCACCGGGCGCCAGAATCGCTTTGTTTCCGTCGATCATCGGACACTGGCCGGTGAACCAAAGCGGAACTTCGGTTTGGTATTGTTGAACCATGTCGAGTCCCCAAAGCAAATCGCCCGTTTCGCGCTTCACACACATCACATGGCAACGCGGGCCAATCGTCAGGATATATTCGGATGTAACCGCCGGAACGGTTCTCGACATCCCGTGGTTACGTTTCAGACTGACTTTGTACGAACGACGCCAGAGTTCCTTGCCGTCTTCGAGCGAGAAACAACGCAAAGCATCTTCGCGGGCAGCTTCGTCGTAGTCCATCATATAAACTTTTCCTTCATAAATGGCTGGTCCGGCATGGCCTTCTCCCAATTCGACCGACCATTTGATTTCGGGTTCGCTGGCTGACCACGAGTTTTTCAACGGACCGGTATTCTTCACAATATTGTCGAAGTCGGCGCCACGAAAACGAGTCCAGGTTCCTTTCAGCGAAGAGGTTGATGTAGCAAATTGCTGAAACTTTTCGCCAATTTTCACAGCTTCCATCACCTGCGTTGAGTCGCCGCTACCTTTGTCTTCGCCGGGAATACTTTCGACAAACTGGTTGGTCGGATCGCGAAACATCCACCAGAACAACAAAATTGTCAGCACCGTTGCGACTGACCAAAGAATGTATTTAAGGTTCTTTTCCAAGATTTTCTATTTTCTTTAATCACTTTTTCAAAAATATTCTCCATTCCGTCCGAAACAAGAATCTCTTTTTGATCACGTAATTACGCGGACGGATACTTTTCTCCTATTTGTACCCGGGGTGCCGTTCCTTCGTCACTTTACCCCGGGCTATTCATATTTTTCCCTTTCAGGGAATCAACTTCAAACTTAAATTCAACTTTAGGCACTCTAGTCACTCCAAACTTTTTCAGGAGTCATCCCGAACTAGTTTCTTAAATCATAAACCATCAGCACTTCGCCATGCCTAACGTACAATCTCCCATCGAAAATGGCCGGATGCGCCCAGTGTGGCCCGGTCCCTTTTTCAATTTTGAACGTACTGACAATATCGAATTTATCGGGAGCCGGCCTGACCAAAGCCAGGTGACCCGATTTCTCTTCGTAACAATAAAGCATTCCGTCGGCAGCAATGATTGGCCCTTTGTTGTACCACTTGGTTTCGAACAGAGTTTTACCCGTGTCCCAATCGATACCCATCCAGTTTCCCTGAGTGTTGTTGGTCCAGTTCGAACCGTAAACGCTGTTTCCAATCTTTACAACTCCTCCGATGTGATTGTCAAAATCAGGATTCATCCATTTTATTGAAACTGACCGCCCATCGTCGGCAAGTTTTAATAGAATAGCCGGATGATCGTATCCACTGGTCACGAAAATCTGATTGTCACAGAAAAGCGGTGTATTGGTATTTGCTCCAACTCCGGTTTGGCCGGTGTGGTATTTCACCAAATTAAACGACCACACAATTTCTCCATTTTCGGTATTGATGGCCAGTAAATCATTGGCTGTTTGAGCCAGCAACAGTTTGATTCCGGCTTTTTCAATGATTACGGATGATGCATAAGCACGGGTTCCGCCCAAACTCTTCGTTTTCCATTGCAGATTGCCATTGGCTTTATCCAGCGCAACAACTGATGTTTCGTCGCCGCCCGTGACGTAAAAAACTGCTTTATCCGAAACTGCTACCGACTCTGATATTCCCCATCGGTGAGGTTCGCCGCCGAATTTTTTATTGGCATCAACCGACCAGATTACTTTTCCTGATAAAGCATCGAGGCAAACCACCTCACCCATCCCGCTGGCCAGATAAATGCGGTTATTTTCGATAGTCGGTGTACAACGGGTTTCGGGATAGGTTCGTGCCCAGGCCCGTCCGTAGGGTGTTTGCCATTTTTTCTGCCCTTCCGGAGAATAGGCCGAAATTACATCCATTGTATCTTTTCGCCCGGTAACGTAAATGTTGCTTTTATAAACCACCGGAGAGGAATACCCATTCCCGATACCATCAATTGTAAGCAACAGTTTTGGTCCTCCTTCAGGCCAGCTTCTCAGTAAATTTTTATCAGGATAACCCCCCGAGCGATGTGGCCCGCGCCATTCAACCAAATCCTGTGCGACCAGTTTTCCTGCAACAATAAATATCAACAAGAATATCTGCAACCTCATTATTAACTATTTAGCTATTTACGATTTAACTATTTACCATTGACCATTAAAATCGCAAATAGTAAATAAATGAATCGTAAATGGATTTTATTATGCCTTAATGTTATACACAAACAAAACATCTCCATGACGCAGGTAAAGCTTGCCGTTTGCAATAAACGGATGCGACCAGAAGGGCCCTGTTCCTCCTTGTAACTTAAATGAACTGATGACCTCGAAATTTTGCGGATTTGGATTTACGAGTGCAACAGTGCCCGATTTTTCTTCCAACACATAAAAAAGTCCGTCGGCAAAAATCATTTCACCTTTGGTAATCCATTCGGTTTCATATTTTACATCGCCGGTATTCCAATCCATGCAAACCCATTTTCCTTTGCTGTTGCTAATCCAGTTTGAACCGTAAATGTTTCCGTCCAGTTCAATCAAACCGTGATGGTGATTGTCTAAAACCATGTTGCTCCATTTTTCGGTCACCGATTTGCCGTCTTCGCTCATGGTAAGCATCACGTTTCGGTAATCGTATCCCATCGAGATAAAGATATCGGCTCCCTTGAAAATCGGGGTATTGGCCCAGATCAAACCAGGCTGATCCCATTTGGCGCCATCCCAGTATTTGAATGTCCACACCACTTTCCCTGTTGCAGGCTCGAGAGCGACTAAATTGGTACCTGTTGCGGCAACAATATACCTGAAGTTTTTATACTGATACAAAAAAGGTGAAGCATAAGTTCGGGGTCCGCCCACCGATTCGCTCTGCCAGACCAGTTTCCCGGTCATTTTATCAAAGGCTACAAACGATGTTTTACTTCCGCCAGGAGAGCAAATCACCTTGTCGTCAACAATAAGCGGCGACTCCGATACTCCCCAGATGTGCCATTCAGCAGCATAATCCTTATCTACATTCACTTTCCAGCGAATTGCACCATCAGCCTTGTTGAGGCAAACCATTTCGCCAATTCCACTGATGACATAAATTCGATCGTCTTCGATGGTTGGCGTGCTGCGGGTATCCGGAAACGACTTTGTCCACGATCTTCCATAAGGTACTTTCCATTTGATCTGACCATCCGGAGCAATACACGACAGGTAATCGAGCGTATCAATCATTCCGGTGGCAAAAATATTCTGACCATCGGTTACCACCGACGAATGTCCTTTGCCGATTCCTTCCACTTTTAGGACTAACTGCGGACCCCCATCGGGCCATTTTTTCAAAAGACTGGTTTCCTGGAATTTTCCATCGCGATTGGGGCCTCGCCATTGAATGGGTTGGGAAAAAGCAACAGTTACAACAAAAAATAAAAGGAGTGAAAAGCTAAGGTATTTCATAAACTTTAGTTGATTTGTTTATTTCAGTATTTGACGATTAATTGACTTCTAGTTATTGTGAATCAACAGATTCTATTCCGCGATTTTATATGCAATCAGCACATTACCATGCCGCAGATACATCATTTCTTTGTAAATAACCGGGTGTGCCCAATGTTGCTCCGCACCAAGTGTAACTTTAGTTTTACTGATCACTTTTAAACCTGAGGGATTGGCTTCGGCCATAAACAATTCGCCCTTTTCCGAATAGCCAATCAGCTTATTATTAACTGCAATGCACACACCTTTTCCCATTTCTGTTGAGGAATATTTCTGCTCTCCGGTTTTCCAATCCAGACACTGCCAACTTCGGCCATTATCGCCCGATCCATAAAGATATCCGTTAATCAATACGGCACCACCCATGCGATTGTCGAAACTTTTGATTTCCCATTCTTTACTCACCGAACTTCCATCGGAACTTAATTTCAGCTTTTCAGCACCTTGTCCCCATCCGCTGAAAACGAAGAGACCTCCATCGTGATAAATTGGAGTATTCGGGTGGACAGCCCACTGATTGGGGTGTTCAAAATTCCAGAGCATTTTACCAGTGGAAGCGTCGATTCCTAAAACATGACCAGCCATGTGAGTTACAAGCAACTGCCGCGACGGCAATTTCACCAGCAAAGGAGTGCAATAAGCAGAAAGTTCACCTTGTCCGGCGCAACTCCAGATGGTTTCACCTGTCATTCGGTTTAAAGCAACAACGTTATGCGTTTTTCCTCCGGGAGTACAGAAAAGCCGGTCACCATCAATTAAAATCGATTCGGTGTAACCCCATTGAATGTTAGTTCCCCCAAAATCGGTAATCAAATCTTTGGTCCAGACAGGTTTGCCTGCTTTTAAATCGAGACAAGTTAACATGCCGTTGCCTGTAAGTAAATAGGCCAAATCGCCGGCTATTGTCGGAGTTGAGCGAACGCCAGGATAACTGGCATCAAACTCCTTCCCATATTTAAATTGCTGAAGCTCCTTCCCATTCATATCCAAAACAAAGAGAACAGCTTCGCCGTTAAGCATCCCGTTAATATAGATTTTCCCATTGGCAAAGGCGGGTGACGAAAATCCCTGTCCAAGTTTATCGAAGGTCCAGACAATCTGCGGACCATCAGCAGGCCACTGGGCCAATAGTCTGTCAACCTTATATATTCCTGAAGAGTTGGTCCCCCTCCATTGAGTGACTTCCTGTGCTTTTGCAACCCCACAAAGACAAAAAAGGAAAAAGACTAAGTTGGATAATCGTTTCATTAGGTTCGGCTTTAATTGTTTTTGGTAAAAGTATTAATGATCGATCAGTATTACAACACGATACAAAATTTAATCGGGTTCTAAATAATAAGATTCATTAACAACTTTCACATCAGCCAATTCATCACACAAAGCTGAAATCTAAACGATTAACAGGAAATCAAAAAAATGATGAAACGTTTGGAACGTAGGATTGATTACAAAACAAAATATACAATTTTACAAAAGGAGAGATTATAATGACGGAGTAATGCAAGCAGAACTATGACCAACGAACTAATAAATCCTGCAATTTCCTTTTCTGAAATGGTTTTTCCATGAACAAGTCGCAACCCGCCTCACAGCATTCTTCAAGTTTATCCTGCATTTCGCTGGCTGTAAGCACTACAATGAAAGCCCGGGAATTTGACTCTGAATTTACTTCCATACCACGAATTTGCCGGATAGCCTCCAAACCGTCCATAACAGGCATTTGGATATCCATAAAAATCAAATCGTACTGCTTGTGAGCGAACATTTCAAGCGCTTCATTTCCATCAGCAGCAAAATCAACATTCAAGCCTAATTGATTGAAAGTCAATTTCGCTATCCTTTGATTAATAGGATTATCTTCAGCTACCAATATTTTCAAGTCTTTTGCTGTTTTCATAATTAAAATCTTTAGACAAGATAGTAAAAACAAACATATGACAAGGCCCGACCAAGTGCAAATATAGAAATTTTACCTTTGAAGGTTTTCGAAGGAATGTAAAACAGGAACTGAGATTGAGAAAATAAGACTATTTCGTTTTCTCCTTTATTTCGGGCTGAATTGGTGTGGCAAATTGCAGATTTTTGAGGTCAGTGATAAAAGCCATCAGGAAAGAGATATAAATATCAAGGCTCTCAACCAATATTTGCTGATATTTAAGAATAAATTTTTCGAGTTCATCCTCGGTATAAACTACCTGAAGTTCATCCAGAAACTCCCATCGCTTTTTCTCAAACCAGTGTTCATTCCGCAAAATACGTCGGTCGCCATACTTATCGAAATAATAGCTGGTCAACCTCTTGGCTCCCTTCACCGATTTGTCTGCTTTTAATTTAGCTAAAGCGCCGGAATATCCACGAAGTAAATACCAATAACGGTTAAAATCATCGGAAAATTCAACGAGATATTTCAGGTCAGCCAGTGAGTTGTAAAAAGAGTCAATGTTTCCAACGGCAAGGTAAGACTGAAGCATTTCAAGCTTAATGGGCGTATAATGGATAAAGTCATTTAAAAAATCCTGAGAAAGTTTAACTAAATCGTAACCGCCAGTTTCCTTTTGAAACGACTCTTCAAAAAACCTGATAAATGATTGGGCTGCCTTCATCTCGTTATCCATTTAATCAAATTTATGCCAAAGCAAATTTAATTCCTAACTGTTCGGGCAACCACTTTCTAAAACCAGCAGTTGAACTACCAATTAATTGCTTTCATTGATCAAAGCAACATTACCCACAAAAAACGAATGGATAAAAACATCAACAACTATTTGGACTATCAAACACCCGCGTAAATAATCATTCCCAATCCGGCCAGAAACAACAAAAACATGGTTGTTAAAAGTCCCGATGTACCTTTGCTTCCCGAAAATTCCTTCCAGATAAAAACACCCCACGAAGCAGCGACCAATGTTGCTCCCTGCCCCAATCCGTATGAAATGGCAAAACCAGCCTTCCCGGCAGCAATAATGCTGAAGGTCATTCCCACGCACCAGATCATTCCGCCCAAAACGCCCGTCAGGTGCTCTTCCATACTTCCTGAAAAATATTGGGCATACGACACCGGAGCTCCCTCGAATGGCTTTTTCATCAGGATGGTATTAAAGAGGAAGTTGCTGATCAGAATTCCGATTGAAAAAATGAAAACTGCGGTGTACGGAGTCAATAGTCCTGCCTCTGGTTGTTCAAAATTAGTAACCATCGAACTGGCCACAAACCTATAAAACAGGGCCATCATCACGCCGCCAACAACCGACAAAACAATCCCTTTTGTCGGTACTTTCTGCGACTGCGAAGCCTTTTTCCGGTAGGCCAGCGCATCAAAAACGATGGCAACGGTAACCAGCGCCACCCCCAAAAACAGCCACATCGCGTTTCCCTGCGGCTTGGCCATGTAATTCACCAAAACACCCAAAACCAGCGCAATGCCGATTCCCACCTGAAAAGCCACCGACATTCCGGCAATGGCAATTGCCGCCGCCACCAAAATATTGGCGGCATTGAAAATGATTCCGCCCAATAAAGCATTGCCAATGTTTTTCATATCGGCCTGACTAATATCTTCCAGAAAACCACGGCCAAGTTCTCCGGTACTGCCCAGGGTAAACGAAAAGAGCAGCGACATCAGCAAAATTCCGATCACATAATCCCAGTAAAAGAGTTCGAAGCGCCACGATTTTTGAGCCAATTTTTGGGTATTGGCCCACGAACCCCAGCACAACATGGTGACAAAACAAAGGACAACTGCAAGGAAATATGAATTGACGATATACATGGGAATGACTATTTATGATTGATTAAATTCGATTGTTGCAACAGTTGGAAAAAGTCATTAGTCATTGGAAATTTTCCCAATGAATCTTTTCTAATGACTAATTTATCTCGGTTCATACATCATTAAATCGTCCAAAATATCGGCGATTTTCTGATACGGATATTTGTGTACCAAAAACGAATGGTTCGAGTTTTTGTCCGGATTCCATGTATTTGAGCCATCCGGATTACAAACAAAAGTTCCGTTTCCGACCACATAAAAGTAGTTTTCGGGATTTCGAACGGCGCACAAAACAGCCGTGTGGTCCCACGAATTGCGGTTGACCGACTTTTTGTTTTCGTAATTCGATAAACAGTATTCATATGCCCACTGAACCGGACTTCCTTTCGTGCCTTTGGTGGCCACTTTGTTTCCGGTAATAATTTTCCAGCCTATTTAGAAACCGCT
>CAYRBM010000137.1:0-14439 GCA_964422425.1 uncultured Odoribacter sp. | reverse complement strand
CGAAGTGACCTCGGTTGATGCCTGGACCAATCGCCCTATCTGGCCGCAGGGGCTGGAGCGACCTGTTGATAAAATGAAAGTACCATCCACTTTAAATTGGGATTTATTTATTGGTCCGGCAAAATTTAGGCCGTATCACGAAGTTTATACCCCGTGGAACTGGCGCGGATGGTGGGACTTCGGGACTGGAGCTCTGGGTGACATGGCCTGCCATATCCTCGACCCGGTTTTTAAAGCGCTCAACCTGCAATATCCTTCTGGTGTTGAAGCGAGTTCGACACCAGTTAATACCGAGTCGGCCCCGAATGCCGAAAAGGTTACTTATTGGTTTCCACGACGCGATAATTTACCCAAGGTTTCGATGCCCGAAGTAAAGGTAACCTGGTACGATGGAGGCATGTTGCCCGAACGTCCGGCTGAATTAAAAGATGGTGAGCCGATGGGCGACTGGAACGGAGGAGTCATTTTCTACGGAACAAAGGGGAAAATCATGTGTGGTTGTTATGCCGCCAATCCAACACTACTGCCTACTTCAGAAATGGCTCATTTCTCAGAGCCTGAAAAATTGATCAGAAGGATTCCGAACGCCGATACCAACGGACACGAACAGGACTGGATTAGGGCGGCCAAAGAATCGAAGGGAAATAGGGTTGAGGCCAGTTCGAACTTCAGTTATGCCGGGCCGCTCAACGAAATGGTAGTTATGGGAGTTTTGGCTGTTCGTCTTCAGGATTTGCGTAAACGCTTGCTTTGGGATGGGAAAAACATGCAGTTTACCAACATTGGCTACGATGAAAAAATCAGGGTGATTACCTCCAATAAGTTTGAAGTGGTGAACGGAGATCCAAAGTTCGATACCAAATATGAAACAATTCCGGCTCTTGCTTCAGCCGAGGAATGGATCAGGCACAATTACCGCGACGGCTGGGATCAAATCTAAAAAAGGGTTTGCAAGAGGTATATCAAATTGGTCATTGATTGTCATTCAATAGTCATTGATTGTGAAGAAGCACGCGAATCGAATTACAATGAATGACATGTAATAAATGACGACGAATGACAATTTATTTCCCTACCACCAGCCGGTTATCGGCCATCCGGTTGTTGAACTGCTGAACGATGGCACGTTGGAACTGTTCTTCTTCCGGAAGCATAATCGATCCTAAAAGATTCTTCCGGAGCATCGGATCTTCTTTTCTGTTGTAAATGGCCGTCAGTTTGTCGTCGGTCAAATGAAGGACGTAGTCGCCTGTCAGAAACTGGTACGACTCTTCGATGTAATTTATGGCAAACCGGCGGCTTTGCGGATTAAACAAATCATTTCCAAAGGCGATAAATGGTCTGGAGTAATTTAAATAGTTCAACACAGTCGGCATAATGTCGATTTGCTGAGCCAACTGACGATCTGTTCCTTTAAAACTACCATCAGCTTTGTAAAATAAAAGCGGTATGGCAAAGTGATTGACCGAGGTGTAATATTCCAGGATATCGGAATCAACGGCATGATCAGCAGTTATTACGAACAGCGTGTTTTTAAACCAGGACGTTTTACGCGCTGCATCAAAAAACTTTTGCAGAGCCATATCTGTGTATCTGATGCACTTATTGAGCGGGATTCTTCCTTCCGGAAATTTATCTTTATATTTCTTAGGCACCTCAAAGGGGTGATGCGACGAAACTGAAAATAAGGTAGTCAGGAAAGGTTCTTTCAGGGTATTCATGCTGCGGGCAAAAAACTGAAAGTAGGGTTCATCCCAAACACCCCATATCCCATCGAAATCGGCTTCATTGCCATATTCATTTAATCCGTAGTAATTCTGGTATCCGGCAATTTTGGTAAAAGCATCAAATCCCATTGATCCGTTGGGTGCCCCATGAAAAAATGCGGTTTGGTAGCCCTGTTCGGCAAGTAATCCGGCCATGCTGTTAATGGTATTTCCTGATCGTTCAGAAATTACATAAGGCAATACAAGTGCCGGAATACTGGAGGTTACCGAAGGAATAGCATCAATCGATTTTCGCCCGTTTGCAAAAGCATTGGTAAAAACCAGGCTCTCCTGAATCAGCGAATCCAGAAACGGAGTATAGCTTCGGTCGCGCGGGTCTTCATAATGTGGATTTAATGAGCCGACAAATGCACGGCTGAAACTTTCAAGAATAATAATTACCACATTGTCGGTTCTGGCCGGGCCAACCGAATCGGGAACATGCACCGGAGTGTAAATTTTTTCCAGTTCTTTTTCCGATTCGAAATAGCTTTTATGCACGAAGGCTTTTTTACCCCAGGTGCGTAAAATGCAAAAAGGCGTGTTTTGTACGATTGCCATTTCTTCGGGCGCATTTACAAAAGCCCCGGCATTGTTCATGTTGATGGGGCGGGTACTGTGTCTCCAGCCACCACGCATCCCGATAATTGACAGAGCTACTGCCAGAAAAATAAACGGCAGACCCGACAAAAAATAAACAAACGGGTGCCTGATTGGGAAAGGTTTCGGCTTCAGCAAGGAGTATAATCCTGAAAGCAAAATCAGCAGAATGACCAGAATGAGCGGGATGTACCAGAAATCGTAAAAAAAGCGGGCAATCAGGTTGGTATTTCCGGCATCAAAAGCAGCAATGTCAAAAACGCTTGCCGTAGTTCGTTTCAGAATATACCGGTAATAAATCATGTCGATCAGGTTAAAAGCCAGCCCTGCACCGTTTGTACACATGAAAAGTACTTTCAGAAATTTTTGATACCAGTTGCTGAATTTAAACCGGAATGGCATTAGGAAAAATAGTATGTAAGCGGCATTCAGGTACAAGAGGGCACTGATATCGAACATCAGGCCTCCTCTCATAATTGTGAGGAACGATGAAAATGTGACGTTTGGAAACGATGCGTTATTGAACAAATAGAAAAGGATGCGGCAGATGGAATACAACCCCATTAAAACAAGAAACCTGTAAGCAATAACCAGGTACTCGTTAACTTCGTATTTTTTCGGAGTGAGCCGAATGTTCCGCATTTTTGCAAGTTCAAATTTTGATTGCAAAAATAGCAGGTTATTCGGTTTGCAACTGTTTTTTGACGGTTTTGTAAAAACTGGTTCCGAAACCGGAAGGTTGTGGCTAGTCAAACTTAACCTTTGGCAGTTCCTCCACAATCTCCACTGTTTGCATGCTTACATTGATGATGCTCAGTAGCAAATCTAGAATATAGCGAGGATTACCGACTTCTGTTGCCCAATCATTCGGATCGTTGCGAATGCCGCTTTCTTTGTGGGTGGTAATCTGGTAGCGTTCCATGATCCATTCGATGGCCGATTTGCCATTGACCACGTATTCGTAAGCCTTTGCCGGGATATTCGATACCACGATTTTGCTGTTGTAAATGATGGTGTCTTTCTGGTCTTTCTTTGGGAAACGCATTTTGGTTACCAGATAGTCAGCGGGTGACTTCGAGTCACCCGCTGAATCGGCAACCGAAACGCCCGGGTAAGCCGGCACACTTTCGTAATTGATATGCAAATCGGCCAGTTTGCGGCCTGCTTTGCTGAAGGCCCAAAAGTCGCGAACGTCTTCTACCAAAGGCAGTCAGGGCAACATTTTCTTTAAATCGTTGGCAAACTTCTCGCGGTATTCGGGGCTGTGCAAAAAGCCATACACGTAGTAAAAAATGTCTTCTTTTGAAAGCCCCGTTCCCTGAGCTTGTCGAAGGGAAAGGCCGTACTGTTTTCGTGCCCTTTCCAATATAAAATCACTCACCCCATCGCGGCGGATGTATTCGCTTTCGCCAGGTTCATCAAAAATGGTTCGTTGCTGTTTTTGGCGTTCTTCGTAGTAGTAGAGGGGAAAGCATTGGCCATTTGCTAACAATTGTAAGTCAGGAATAACATCTAAAATAACTGTTGAAAAATCTTTATTTACTCCCGTTCCACAAATTGAGATTACCAAATTTTTATGGGATGGAGTTGGGAAGAGTTTGTTTTGTTGATAAACTCTATGATTTAATTCTTTGGAAAAATATAGACGTTGTTTAAAATATGGACGATATAATCCAATCACTAATGAACTTTCACTCAGTTTATATTCTATGTTTTTTTCAAGGTCTCTTTTTACAGAATCAGTCCAATTAAGCTTTTTTGAATCAAATGATAGAAATTCATCTAATTTTATTTGAGGATTGCTTTTTCTCGTATTAAGAAAACTGACTCTTTGGTTGTTGTAAAATTCAATTGATGCGGAAATGTTTGATGACAATTCTTTCTTTGATGAATTATAGCAAAAAGCATCTCTGTTTGTTCCTAATCCTAAAGAGAAAGTTACAAATATTGATTTTGTACTTCCATCAAATTTCTTCTCTGGCTCAACCGGGATAAACGTATCAAACACATCATTTCTCTGGCTTATCCAATCGCCGTGTTCATTTGTTTGCAGAACTTTCCATTGGAAAGATTCATTACCAATTCGCTTGAATGTTTTCAGGATTGACAACTTTTCCTCACGGCTTAGGTAATCGCCAATATCGTGGTAATGAATGCTTGCTTTCCCATTTTTTACAGACGGATTTTTCACCAATAAGGTTATGGCAATGGGTGTTCTTGATCCAGAACCAAATATCTTACCACCTTCTTTTCTGCTCAATTCGCCGCTTGTACGTTGGTTGCCACGCAAATTGAAAACATATATCGACGAAAACTCTTTTTCCAAACACAAACGGAATCCATCAGTACTATTCCCGTCCAACCAGGCTCCATTGGATACAAAGCAAACGATGCCACCATTTTTATCCAGCCTATCGGTACTCCAACGGAAAGCCTTGATGTAAGCATCATACAACGATTTATTCAGTCCGGCAGAAGATGCGGCAGCATATGTGTTGGCAATTTTCGCATCCAGTTTCGGATAGCTTTGGTTTTGAGCATTGTCGTTGGCCGATTTTTGACCAATCGAATACGGCGGATTACCCATAATTACCGTCAAAGGCGCTTTCTTTTGGCGTTGCACCCGGGCAGAGTTTTGCGGGAACATTTCGGAAAACAGTTTTTCGCCGTCCTCGGTTTCGCCCAGTTGAAAGGTGTCGGTAAAGCAAATGCCGTCGAAAGGAGTATAGTCAGCGGGTGACTTTGAGTCACCCGCTGACTTGTCCGCTGATTCAATAACCGCATCGTGAAACGCATTTTCGATGTTGACGGCTGCAATGTAATAGGCCAGCAAAACGATTTCGTTGGCAAATATTTCGTGCCGGTATTTCCGTACCAAATCTTCGGGTTTTATCAATCCGCTTTGCAGCAAACGGGTGATAAATGTGCCGGTTCCGGTAAACGGGTCCAGAATTTTCACGTTTTCGTCGGTCAGGCTGCGGCCAAACTCTTTTTGCAGCACATCTTCCACCGAATGGATAATGAAATCGACCACCTCCACCGGAGTATAAACAATGCCCAACTGCTCCACCATTTTCGGGAAAGCAGTTTTAAAAAATTTATCGTACAATTCAATGATGATGCGCTGTTTGCCTTCGGCATTGTCGATACCTGAAGCTCGGGTTTTTACTGACTCGTAGAACTTTTGCAGGGTTTCAGTATCCTTTTCAATGGCTTGCGCTTCGAGCAGGTCGAGCATAGATTGCATAGAAATCGAAATCGGATTGCTTTTTACAAACGAATAGCCTTCGAACAACGCCTCGAACACCGGTTTGGTGATAATGTGCTGCGAAAGCATTTCAACGGCCTGTTGTTGCGTAATGGATGGATTGATGTTTTTCTGCAATCCGGCCAAAAATCCGTCGAATGCTTTCCGATGATCGCCACCTTCGGCAATCAGCCGGTTGATGCGGATAATTTGGCGCTCAGCAATTTCGGCCACATTTTTGGCCCACTGTTCCCAATAGCGACGGTCGCCCACTTTCAGCACCATTCGGGCAAACACCACGTTTTGCAGTTGCTCAAATTGCAGGGCCAGTTGTCGGCTGATGTCTTTGGTGGTGCCATAAGCAGCCGGGTCTTCGGCAACTTCCCGGGGCATTCCTTCGGTGTCAAAAGAATATTCGGGTCGGCCAACCAAAATTTGTTCAGGTCGTTGTTTATTGAGTTCAATTTTGTTTACAGTGGCATTAAACCGATCGTCGTGCGCACGAAGGGCATTGAGTACCGTCCAAACCACTTTGTAGCGTTCGTTGTCGTCGAGGGCTGCGGCGGCATCCACATCCGATGGAACCACCACCGGGATAATGATGTAACCGTATTTCTTGCCCGGCGCTTTGCGCATCACACGGCCAACCGATTGCACCACGTCAACTTGTGAGTTTCGGGCTGACAAAAACAAAACCGCGTCCAAACTCGGAACGTCCACCCCTTCGCTCAAACAGCGCACATTGGTCAGCACCCGGCATTCATTGTTGTCGGTATCAGCTTTTAGCCAGCCCAACAGGTCGTCGCGTTGTGGGGCCGACATAGTTCCGTCGATGTGCTGTGAAGAAACCGAAACCATTTGTTCCTTCTTTTCGGCAGGCAGCGAGCTGATATAAGCATCGGTAGCTGTATTGAATGTTGCGGTGATTTTTCGGGATACGGCAATGCTTTGGCAAAAGGCAACAGCCCGGCGCATCGGTTCAGGATCACTCTCCTTAATAATACCCTGATCGCCGAGTATTTGTTTGGAAAGCGCATTGATACAACCGATGAGTTTGGAAGCATCGTCGGTATTAATTTCGCTCTCTTTGTCGGCAATCATTTTTTGCACCGCTGGCGGAACGTCTTTGTCGCTTAGTGTAAGGATCAGAACCTTGTAGTCGGTGAGCAAATCTTTGCTTACGGCTTCGCCAAAACCAATTCGGTAAATTTCTTCGCCATACAAATCCGCATCGTCCATCGAGCACAAAATAGCTTCGGCTTGTGCAGCTTTGCTTTTTATTTCATCGCTGTACAGTCGCGGCGTAGCCGTCATGTACAGTCGCTTTTTGGCCTTGATAAAATCGTTGTCGTGAACTTTGGTAAAGGCCGATTCGTCTTCTCCGGCCAATGAAACGCCGGTGGTTCGGTGTGCTTCATCGCAAATGATCAGATCAAAAATAAAGCCTCCCTCAATCCCCCCGAAGGGTGGAAGTTTGGACAATTCTTCTTGAGCGCGGGCAATAACTTCTATCGATTGGTAAGTCGAAAAAACCACCGTCATTCCAGCTCCCCCGGAGAGTGTAGGGGTGAGGCTTTTAAACTGATGTACTATTTCCTTCACATTGGTTGAAGCTGGCAAAGCCAGATCGACCACACTGAAACTGTCGCTGTCGTCGTTTTTGGTTTTCTTGCGCGACACTTCGGGGTCGGAGCAGATACAGATTGGGTTAATCGATTCTTTGGCATAAGCTGTCCATTCGCGAAGGGTTTGGCCCAGCAAAGCAATACTCGGAACCAAAAACAAAACCAATCCTTTCCCATTCGTTTCCTTTTCGGCAATGCGCAAGGCAGTGAATGTTTTGCCGGTGCCGCAAGCCATAATGAGTTTGCCCCGGCTTTGTGTTTTAAAGTGTTCGTGTGTTTTTTGTAAAGCCTCTTTCTGATGAGGTTTTAAATCGCGTTTCCCTGTGCGCGAATGTTCACCATGAATGCCTTGATCCAGTTTTCCCCAATCAACCGGCGCTTCCATCAAATCGTACAAACCCAGGCGAACAACCGGCGGATTCTGGTTTTTGATGGCTTCGGTTGCATTTGGCCCCCATTTGTTGGTGGTCGAAATCCAAAGGCGTTGCGCAAAGCTGACGGTTTTATATTGCTCGTTTTTAAATTCACGGCTCGATGTGGAAAGAAAACTATCGACAGCCGGTTTATCAATGGCCGAAGTTTCCTGGTAACATTTACATTGAATGGCCCAATAGTCGCCCTCATGGGTCAAAGCCACCAAGTCAATCCCGGTGTCGCCTCCGCCCAAATCCGACTTGCCCGGGAACTCGTTCCACAGCCACACATTTTTAAAACGGGGAGCATATTTGGGATCGGTTTGCAAATAAGCTTGCATCAGGCGCTCGAAGCGGTCGCCTTTATCGCGTTCAGAAAAAGATTGTTGCCGGTATTTGTTCAGGATAGACAGGAAGGAAGTTGGGTTGCTCATAAGTTTTGGTTGTGCACCCAACTATGATTCAGGTAACCAAAACCCACAAAAAAAAGCGTGAGCCCCGCCTTACCCGTACCCGAGGCCCTAGGAAGCCCACCAGAAAAAGATAAGTCAGAAACCCACGCCATGGCGCGAGCTTCCGCTTCTCATTCTTTTTTCTGGTTCGCTTTAAAAGAAATTTCCTAGGTTTCCGGGTACGCGAACAATAGCAGAATGATATGTTAGAATTTTAAAATCTATTGTAAATCTTCGTATTGTCTGTTTTTATTCTTCGTCTGTTTTATTTGCCAAATATCCTATTTTATTCTTTTGTTTCAAATTTTGTTTTTTGTTGCTATGCAATTCAGCTAAGGATTGATTAATCAATTCGATTTGTAACCGGGTATCTTCGTTTATATCATTGTAATCGGTAAAAACTTCTTCGATATAGTTTTTCAGCGCTTTGAGTTCGGCGTGAAGTTCTGAAACTCGATCTTCCGGGCTAACTGATAGCATATTGCGGACTGCCACAAAGGCACGCATGATATTCATATTTATTTGAATTGCAGTTTTTGAATTTAACACACTGCTAAGCATAGCAACTCCAAGCTCGGTAAAAACAAAGGGCTTTTTCCTTAAGCCCATGTTAACAGCATTGGACATCACAATTTGTGATTTCCAATGTTGAAACTCAATATCTGTGAGTTGAAACATAAAATCAGATGGGAAGCGTTCTAAATTTCTTTTAACTGCCTGATTTAACGCTCGTGTTTCCACTCCATATATTTCAGCCAGGTCACGATCAATCATAACTCGTACGCCGCGAATGGTATAGATTTTACTCTGAATATGGAAAGTATGGATTTGCAGGTTTTCTGGCATAAAGGAAATTTATTATTAGGCTTTGATTGTAATACCTACATCTTGGTTTTTGTTATTATGCAGTTTTGCAAGGATCGTAACCTCTGGTTTTGTTCAAGGTCGCAAATTGCATCCTTGAAAGTATTTCAATTTCATCCTTCGTCAATTGAAACATAAAATCGTCTCCCTCAAACCGTTCCATATTAAGACGCACAGCCTCTTTGAGTCTTTTTGTTTCAGTGCCGTAGAGCTCTGCCAGATCAAAATCCAACATTACCCGCTGCCCACGTATCTCGTATATTTTATTTTGAATCAGTTGCAATTCCATCTGGATGGTTCATCTTTTAATTGGTTCTGGGTGGCTCGAACAAACACAAAATGCTATTCTGTAAAAATATGAAAAAGGTTTGTACTGTCAAGTATGATTTTAATTTCTGGAAAGTTAAAACCGATGTTTAAGTAATCAGAATAAAATAATGTCGTATTTGTTTTTTAATTATCTGGACTCACCCCCGCGCCCCGAAGACTCGGGGCTTTCCCCCTCTCTTTTTTGAAAGAGAGGGGAAACGTCCGCTAGCGGACTTCGGGGTGAGTACTAAAAAAATACGACAATTAATAATTCCCATTACTTAGAAGATGCTCACTTGCCATAACTGACTTAATTCAAAATCTTCTTGTAAAGCCATTTTGCTGTTTCTAAACCATTATTCTGAGAGAAAAATTAGCTATTCATCTCTTTTTTGTAACAAAGTGTCCTCCGATTAAACCAACAGACGGAATTCGAGTCAGATAATCCGTTGACTTAATTTTAAACTTGTGAAGATAACCATTGAAAACCTGAATAAAGTTTATCCCAACGGCAATCATGCCCTCAAAGATGTCAATCTGGAAATAAATAACGGGATGTTTGGACTGTTGGGCCCAAATGGCGCAGGCAAGTCGAGCCTCATGCGAATTTTGGTTACCCTCATGCAGCCTTCGTCCGGTAAAGTAACCATAGGAGGATACGATCTTACCAAAGACCGTAATAAGATTCGGGCCATGTTGGGCTATCTTCCGCAGGATTTCCGCTTTTTTTCTCAGCTTAAAACCTATGAGTTTCTGGATTATGCTGCCCGCCTGGCAGGAATGAAAGATACTAAAATCAGAAAAGCGGCAGTTGACAAAATGCTCGAAGAAGTTGGTCTGTTCGAAGCCCGAGACCGCAAAGCCAATAAGCTGTCCGGAGGTATGAAACGCCGCCTTGGAATTGCGCAGGCCTTGATTAATGAGCCCAAAGTAATTATTGTTGATGAACCCACAACTGGTCTCGATCCGGAGGAACGCATCCGTTTCCGAAATTTGCTGTCCACCATTTCAACCCAGGATGTCATCATTATTTTGTCAACCCACATTGTTGGCGACATCTCCAGTTCGTGCCACGATATGGCATTGCTCAACCAGGGTGGGCTGGCATTCACCGGATCTCCCGATCAACTGGTTGCCCGCGCCGAAGGAAAAGTCTGGCTCATTCAGGCAACCGAAGCCGAATATCTTGAAATTAATGAAAAATACCCGGTCATTTCCAATGTTCCAACCAGTGAAGGCTGGGAGATTCAGGTAGTGGCCGAATCCATCAACGGATACCAGGGCGAAAACATTGCCCCAAACCTCGAACACGCCTATGTGCATTTCATGGAAAGCAACTTAAATAAATGGACAGCAATATAATATTGACAATTAGACTATTTACTATTGACTATTTAAATGCGGCTGCTATGAATAGAACAAATCGTAAATTGTAAATAATTAAATCGTAAATAACAGATATGATATCACTGCATAATATTCTTTCCATAGCCAAATACGAAATTACCACGCTGCTGCGCAGTTGGTTCTTCCGGATATTTGCCATTTTGGCCATGATTTTTATGTTCTTCTTCAATATGGGAACAATGATTATGGATGGTGGTTCCGGAAACTGGGACATGAAAGCACTGCCATCAGTAATCCCTTATGTCAACCTTGTTTTACTGAATACCGTTCAGGCAATTATTGCCATTTTTTTGGCCTCCGACTTTCTGAAGCGTGATAAAAAACTCGATACAACCGATGTAATCTACATACGTTCGATGTCGAACGGAGAATATGTTGCGGGAAAGACTCTCGGAAACCTGGTTGTTTTTATTCTTTTGAATCTGATCATTCTGGGCGAGGCATTGATTTTTAATCTGACGGCCGAAAATGTTCTGGTTGACTGGATGGCTTACCTCGAATATTTCCTGATTATCAGTTTACCAACCTTACTTTTCATTCTCGGTTTATCGTTTTTCGTGATGAGTATTCTGAAAAATCAGGCCATCACGTTCATTTTGCTTTTGGGCTATGTAGCAGCAACTATTTTCTATCTCAATACCAAATTTTACTTCCTTTTCGATTACATGGCCTACAGCATTCCGTTGCTGAGTTCAGATTTCATGGGGATGGGCAATCTGTCAACCATTTTAATCCACCGTGGAATGTATGCTTGTTTTGGGATAGCCTTCATTTTCTGGACTATCTCGCTGCTTAAACGGTTGCCTCAAACACCTTTTAGCAACAAGCTGACGCTCATCCCTGCTCTCATTTTCTTTGCTGCCGGAATATGGCTTGGAAGAATGCACGTTTCCACTTTTGTTAAAAAACAGGAAATGCGCGAGGCAATTCGGGAAATCAACGACACTTACATGGAAACTCCTCGGCTGAAGGTTGAGAGTTACCGGATAGAACTCGATCACCGCGGGAATAATATTGATGTTGTTGCTAGGCTCAAAGTAAGTAACCCAGCTGCCGAAACGGTAAAAGATTTTGTTTTCAGTTTGAATCAGGGACTAAACCTGACTAAAGTAATTTTTAACGGGCAGGATTTCAGCGCCAAAAGAGAGCTTCATCTGGTTGAATTTACAGGGGCTTCGCTGGCATCAGGCGAAACGGCCGATATCGAATTTGTTTACAGCGGCTGCCCTAATGAGGTTGCCTGCTATCTCGATATCGACGATAAAACCCTGCAGGCAGCTTACAAACAATTTTTGTTTCAGATTGATAAGCGCACAGCCATTGTATCTCCCGAATTTGTAGCACTTACCCGCGAAAGCAACTGGTATCCGGTTGCCGGAACCGGCTTTGGCAAGCACAGTAAACAATGGATGCAGAAACAATTCAGCAACTTTGAGATCACCGTAAAGACCCAACCCGGGCTGATGGCCATTTCACAGGGTGCCGTGGAGCAGAAGGATGGTGCATTTCATTTTACCAATAAAAAGAGGCTTCCGCAGGTTTCGTTGATTATTGGCAATTATGTGATGAAATCCGATACTATTGATGGTCTGTATTTCAACGTTTATCACCATCCCAAGCACGATTATTTCACTAAATTCTTCGAACCCGTAAAAGATACTCTTCCCGATCTGATTGCTGAAGCGCTTAAAGATTATGAACGGAAAATCGACATGTATTATCCTTTCGAGCGGTTTAACCTGGTAGAAGTTCCGGCGCAAATCTATTCCTATCCCCGTACGCTTATCGGGGAACGCGAGCAGGTTCAGCCCGAAACTGTGCTTTTCCCCGAAAAAGGATTAATGATCCGCGAAGCTGATTTTTATGGAAGTATGAAACGGATGGAGCGTTGGGGCAATCGGGGCAGCGATGTGCAAACTACACCCGAAGAAAAGAAAGTAATTGTTTTTAACAACTTCCTTTCGCTGTTTACACAGGCAGCTGCCCGTCCGGATTTTAACCGCAGGCAGGGCGAAGTTCAGATTGAAGAGAAAGCCAATCCACTTTACGCGTTCCCATTGTTTTATAACCATGCCTATTTTGTTCAGTCTGACAAATGGCCCATCACCGACCGCATTTTTGAAGCCTACCTGAAACAAGGCTCCGAGTCGGGCGCCATGGGTTGGATGCGCGAAATGCAGGGAATGACCGAAAATGAACAGGCCAACCTGGCCTTGCTCGATCATTCGTTCGCCGAATTACTCGATGACCCCACAAAGGTTCAAATCATTGATAATGTCATTCAGCAAAAAGGGCAAACGCTTTTCTCCATTATAAAACGAAAAGCCGGAGATGAAGCTTTCGACGATTTTATGTATAACTTCCTGCAAAGCATCAAGTTTAATGCAACTACCATCGACGATTTTAACCAACGCATCCAGCAGCAGTTTGGTACCGATTTAATGCCATATATGGAGAAATGGTTTAGCAGCAAAGAAATGCCCGGATACCTGATCGGAAACCTGAATGCGGTAAACGTACTCGATGGTGACCGGCTGAAAGCGATGGTGAAATTTAAAATTACCAATACTGAACCAACTGAAGGAATTGTTCTGGCACAGTTCAGGCTTGGCGAAGGTGGCGGTCCGGGACGGATGCGTTTTATGGGTGGTGGAGGAAATATGGAAACCATTGATAAACTGGTGCACCTCGAAGGCAACCAGACCAAAGAGGTGAGTTTCCTGCTCGACGGTACTCCACGCAGTATTACCATCAATACGCTGGCATCGCGCAATATACCGGCCGAACTTCGTTTGCCGCTCGACAACATTGAGGAAGACAAGAAGGCCACACCATTTGAGGGTGAAAAAATATCGGATATTCCGGTGAGGCTGGCCGAAGACAATGAAGTTATTTCCGATGACGAAGATCCGACATTCCAGTTCACCGTTTCGCAGGATCAAAGTTTATTGCAGCGGTTGCTTTTGAGCGATGAACAAAGTCAGGAACGGTTCGTGGGCTTCAACACATGGCGTGCCCCGAGAACCTGGCGTGCTACAACAAACAGTTCGTTTTTCGGAAAATTCATCCGCTCGGCACATTACATCAGGGCCGGAGCCGGAAACAAAAAAGTTACCTGGAATATTCCAATCAAGGAAGAAGGTTTGTATGAAGTATTCACCTATTATTCGAAGACAAACAGAAGAGGAGGAGGCCCACGGCGCGATAACCAGGATGTGAGTGGCGAGTACAACTATACCATCTATCACAACGACGGCCCGGAAGATGTGGTTTTTGACCAGAAGACCGGTGAGGAAGGATGGAACAGCCTGGGAACATTTTATTTTTCAGGCGATACGGTAAAAATTGGATTAAGTGATAAGTCAACAGCTCAGCTGGTTGTGGCCGATGCCATCAAACTGGTGAAGCAACAGTGATATCCTGAAATTAACAATACAAATACGATAGAATTATGCTTCTAAAAAAAATCATCCGAAGAGGACTTTTGCTGGTAATTTTTTGTCCGCTTTTGATTCAGGCCTCAGCCCAGCAAATCCTGACGCTTGAAAGTGCACTTGAGATTGCACGCAACAATAGTCCCGACATTCGTCGTTCGCTGCTCAATCTTCAACGGTCAGAAGAAAGCTTAAAGGCGCAAAATGCTGCCCTGAAATCAAATTTCGCGTTAAGTGTTACTCCAATGAGTTACGATCAGCGCCGTCAGTTTGATATTTATAATTCGCAATGGTACACCAGTAAAACGACCCAGCCATCAGG
>CAYRBM010000136.1:0-14542 GCA_964422425.1 uncultured Odoribacter sp. | reverse complement strand
TGGTTATATGATTCATCGATGTTTTTAATTTCAAACATAGCCGAAGACAATATTTTCAATTTACATTATTGGAATGCAATCATTTAACCCCAATACACATTAATCATAGTTTACCAGCTTCCGCCGGCTCCACCACCGCCAAAACTTCCTCCACCAAATCCTCCGAAACCGCCGCCTCCTCCACCGAAGCCACCGCTTCCACCGGAGAATCCACCAAACGATCCACGGCCACTGCCACTATTGAGCAATCCCATGGCGATCCAGAATGGCAAACTGCTGCCGCGGCTGTTGTAATGTCCTCCACGACCTCCTTTGAAGATCGATACCAAAATGATGATCCCAAGTATGATGATAAAAAACACACCTTCGCCTGATTTTTTTTCACCACCGGCTTTTTCCTGGTATTCCTGCGCGGTAAATTCCTGGGCTGCAAGTCCCATTAATACTTTGGTTCCGGCATAAAGACCGCCGAAAATATCATTTTCTTTAAATCTCGGAATCATTTCCTTATTCACCACTTCGCGATTGGCAATGGCATCCGGAATAATTCCTTCCAAGCCGTAGCCAATGGCAATAAAAACCTGCCCTTTTTCATTCCCGATTTTGGGTTTAAAGACAATCACGATTCCGTTGTTTTTATCTTTTTGACCAACGCCCCATTTTTCGCCCAATCTGAAGGTGAAATCGGCTTTGTCGTATCCATTCAGGCTTGGAACAGTTACAATGGTAATTTGAGTGGTCGTCGAACGATCGAACTGAACGAGCTCCGATTCAAGCTGCTGTTCTTCCTGATCGGTTAAAACATCGGCAAGGTCGTTAACCAGCCTTGGCGGATTGGGGCGTTCCGGAATATCCTGCGCAAAAACGGAAAAGGAAACTACCGAAATAAGAAGTAAGATGAGAATTCGTTTCATTTTAGATGTTTTTATCAAAGGATATTTCGTTGCTCAATTCATTCACGTCGTCTTTGTGGAACGGAAAATTGGCTTTCAGTTGTTCGCCCGCCATCAGGATTCCTTTGGTGAGTCCGTCGGTGAATTTCCCTTCCTTGAAGTAGCCCAGCATGGTTTCTTTGATTTCATTCCAGAAATCGGCCGGAACAACACGATTGATGCCGGCGTCGCCAATAATCGCGAATTTGCGGTCGTGAACAGCCAGATAAAATAAAACCCCGTTTCGCTGTTCGGTTTCGTGCATGCCTAATTTTTTAAAGACATAGGCAGCGCGGTCGAGCACATCGATTTTGCAATGACCTTCGGCATGTAACCTGATTTCGCCGGAAGTATTCTTTTCCGCTTCGGCAATGGCGTCGGTTATTCGCTTTTTTTCTTCTGAACTGAAAAAATTCTCGACTGACATGTTTTTTAGGTATGGATATTTATAAAATAGCTACTGGCAATTAGCGGCTGGCAGCTAGCCAGTAACCAGCTGCCAGTTGCCAAAGGCTACTAGAATTGTACCTGCGGAGCTTTTTCAGCGCCTTTTTCAGCTTCAAAGTAAGCTTTCTTTTCGAATCCGAACATTCCGGCGAAAATGTTTTTCGGGAATTTCCGGATCAAAGTGTTATAACCCTGAGCGCTTTCATTGAATTTCTGACGTTCAACAGTGATGCGGTTTTCGGTGCCTTCCAGCTGTGCCTGCAAATCGAGGAATCCCTGGTTGGCTTTCAGGTCAGGATATTTTTCCATGACCACCATCAAACGGCCCAAAGCTGAAGACAAACCTGTTTGTGCTTCCTGAAATTTCTGAATCGATTGGGCATCCAGCTTGGTTGGATCAACGGTTACCTGGGTTGCTTTGGCGCGGGCTTCAATCACCTGTGTCAAAGTTTCTTTCTCGAAATCGGCATAACCTTTTACAGTATTTACCAAATTAGGAATCAGGTCGGTACGGCGCTGATACACGTTTTCAACCTGCGACCACTGGGCAGTCACACCTTCCTCGGCAACTACCATGCTGTTGTACGAATTTTTAATTGACGAATACGCCAACAATAATAAGAGGGCTACTACGGCCAGAATAATCCACGTCTTTTTCATCTCTATTTACTTTTAATTTTAATTCCTAAACTAAACAATTCTTGAACAATCTATGACAAATATAAGTTGGGCAAATGTTGCAAAACTACTGCCCGCCTGCATTAATTTATCGGGGAATGTCGCAAATTTACCGTTATAAGCTTCACTTCAAAAGGTGAACCATACTTAAACTGCCGACAAACATGTCTGAATTTAAAAAAGCCATACAGGAGGGAATTCCGGCCACACTTCCGGAGAGAAAACCTTACGATCCTACTGTCAATCATGCCCCGCGCCGGAAAGACATTCTTTCGGAACCGGAAAAGAAACTTGCATTGCGCAATGCACTTCGTTATTTTGCTCCGGAACATCATGCCACTTTGGCACCCGAGTTCCTGGAAGAACTCCGGCAATTCGGACGGATTTACATGTACCGCTTTCGTCCCGATTACGAAATGAAGGCGCGACCGCTGGAAGATTATCCCCATCGGTCGAAACAGGCGGCGTCCATCATGATGATGATTCAGAATAACCTCGACTATGCCGTGGCACAGCATCCGCACGAGCTGATCACTTACGGTGGAAACGGCGCTGTTTTTCAAAACTGGGCGCAATACCGGCTAACCATGAAATACCTTTCGGAAATGACCGACGAGCAAACGCTGGTGATGTATTCGGGACACCCGATGGGGCTGTTTCCGTCGCACAGAGATTCGCCAAGGGTGGTGGTCACCAACGGCATGGTTATTCCCAATTACTCCGGAAGGGATGATTACGAGCGGATGAATGCACTCGGAGTTTCGCAGTACGGACAGATGACTGCCGGTTCGTATATGTACATCGGTCCGCAAGGCATCGTGCACGGAACAACCATCACGCTGATGAATGCCGCGCGAATGAAAGGCGACGGACAAATGGCCGGCAAAGTCTTTGTATCGTCGGGTTTGGGCGGAATGTCAGGCGCACAGCCCAAAGCTGGTGTGATTGCCGGAATGGTGGCCGTGATTGCCGAAATCAACCCAAAAGTGGTGCAAGTCAGGCATGAGCAAGGCTGGGTGGATGAAGTTTTTACTGATTTGAACTTGCTCATTGAGCGCATCCAAAAAGCCAGTCAGGATAAAGAGGCTATTTCGCTTGCCTACGAGGGAAATGTGGTTGATTTGTGGGAAAAGCTGGCCGACGAAGATATACACATTGATTTGGGCTCTGACCAGACTTCATTACACAATCCGTTTGCCGGAGGTTATTATCCCGCCAGATTAAGTTTTGAGGAATCGAACCGACTGATGGCTGAAGAACCGGAGTTGTTCCGCGAAAAAGTATATGAGACTCTTCGCCGACATGTTGCCGCCATCAACCGACTGACCGCAAAAGGCATGTACTTTTGGGATTACGGCAATGCATTTCTGCTGGAAGCCAAACGTGCCCAGGCTGAAATTACCCAATCCGACGGAAGTTTCATTTATCCATCGTATGTTCAGGATATTATGGGGCCGCTGTTTTTCGATTACGGATTCGGACCGTTCCGCTGGGTTTGCTGTTCGTGCAATCCCGACGATTTGCAGAAAACCGATGAAATTGCACTACAGGTATTGAATGAAATAGGTAAAGACGCACCTTCTGAAATTTTCAATCAGCTCAACGACAACATACACTGGATTGCCGAAGCCGGAAAAAACAAGCTGGTAGTTGGTTCGCAGGCGCGTATTCTTTATGCCGATTGCGAAGGAAGAACCCTGATTGCGGCAGCTTTCAACAAAGCAATACGTGATAGAATTATCAGCGCTCCAATTGTTTTGGGACGCGACCACCACGATGTTTCGGGCACTGATTCGCCCTATCGCGAAACCTCTAATATTTACGACGGATCGGCTTTTACCGCCGATATGGCCATTCAAAATGTTATCGGCGATTCGTTTCGCGGAGCCACGTGGGTATCGATTCACAACGGCGGCGGTGTTGGCTGGGGAGAAGTCATCAACGGCGGATTTGGAATGATGTTGGATGGTTCGGAAGACGCCGACCGACGGCTCAAACAAATGCTTCACTGGGATGTCAACAATGGCATTGCCCGTCGTGGCTGGGCCCGAAATTCATCGGCCTTGTTTGCCATTCAACGGGCAATGCGTGAAAATCCGAACCTGAAAGTGACTTTGCCGAATTTTGCCGATGATCAGCTGATCGAGGGGTTGTTTTAATAGACAAGCCCCATCCCCAGCCCTTCCCCAAAAGGGAAGGGAGTTTGGTCAGTACAAATTTTAGATGACCTAAAATTGAAAAGTCCCTATAATTTTTTTTCTAAAAGTCCCCCTTCGGGGGATTTAGGGGGCATCAAAACATCATCGAATATGGTCGTAGAATTTCGGCTTTCAACTCGTCGATGCCGAAAGCGCGGCTTTTGCGGATGGTTTCACGACATGCAAAAAACACAATGATTGTTGGTGCGGCAAAAACACGGTTTTGAGCGGCGACTTCGGGCAATTGATCAGATTCCACGAAAACCATCTTCATCTTCGGAAATGATTGGGCAACCATCTCTATAACTTTTGGCTTCAGCACTTTACATACTGAGCAGATTTCAGTAGAAAAATAGGCTAGAACAGCATCCTGCTCTGCCAACAGTTGCTCAAACTCCTGCAACGATTGTATGGTTTCCATTATTCGAATTGGCCAGTTGCCAACAATACCAAAGTGCACGCAATTTCAGGATAGATACCGGCAGCTTCCAGTTTTTCGATGAACTGCGGATTTTCAGTTCCCGGATTGAAAATGACCCTGCGGGGTTTTAGCGCGATAATATATTCGTAGTATTCCGGCTGATTTTTGGGCCCGACATACAAAGTGACCGTATCAATATTTTCGAAAGGTTTCTTCACGGTTTCAAACTGAATTCCGGCAACATTTCCGGGACGCAGTCCCAAAGCAACCACTTCGTGCCCGTGCTGAACCAAGGCATTGATCGCCTTGAACGAATATCTTTCGGGATTTTCACTTGCCCCGATAACTAAAGTTTTCTTCATTTTATTCTTTTTCAATTTCTGACCCTAAAACATGACCCACCATCCGAGAACAATTATGAACTGTTAGAATATCTATGCGCTCATAATTAACTACTCTATAGACAATTCGGTAATTTCCGCAAATTAATTCTCTGATTGAAGGGTTTGATAATTCGGGAACTATTTTGCCTAGCAATGGATAATCAACCAGAATATTAGGAGAATCAAATAATTTGGAGACCGTCAACTCTGCATATCTAACTGAATCTTTGGCAATGTAATCACCAATATCATTCAAATCCTGAATAGCCTGATCTGTCCAGATTATTTCAACCATTTTCCCAATTTTTCTTTTGCTTCCTGAACCGTATTTATCTTTCCTGATTCAGAATCATCAAGCCCCTTCTGAATCTTATCCAAAAAGATTAAACGTTCGATAAGCTGCTCTACTGTAATGTTTTCAGGAAGATCGGCAAGTGTAGTATTTATTTGCGTTTTTGTTATCATCAGATTTCAGTTTATTCAAAGTTAAAACTTTCCAAACAGAAAAACGCTTTTACTAAATTCTAATCTTTTCCAACAAAACCACTGCATGAACTGAAATACCTTCTTCCCTCCCCTCAAAACCGAGCTGTTCGGTGGTCGTTGCTTTGATTGAAACAGCATCGACATCAATATTCAACAGCTTCGCAAGAGTTTCTTCCATTTCAGGAATAAACGGCTTGAGCTTGGGTTTTTGAGCGGCAACAGTTACATCGAGGTTTCCCACACGGTAACCTTTTGCCGCAATCAATTCATTCGTCTTAACCAACAAAATTTTGCTGTCAATGTTTTTGTATTCCGAAGAAGTATCCGGGAAATGCCGGCCAATATCGCCCAGTTTGGCAGCGCCCAGCATAGCATCGCAAAGCGCATGTATCAGCACATCGCCATCAGAATGCGCCACAGTTCCCTTGTGATGGGGAACAAGAACACCGCCCAGCCACAGGGTTTCGCCCTCAGCTAAACGGTGTACATCGTATCCGTATCCAATCCGGAAATTCATATTTTTAGCTATTAGATTTCAGACTTACGAAGAAAGCCAAACTTTGAAACCTGTTAATTGAAACTGATTTATTTTCGTTGTTTATTGAAGGCTTCAAAATCGAATGAAAGGGTGAAACGAAGTGTATTAGCCAAAGGATTGTTTTGAGCAACCGGCAGCAAATACGAAAAGTCAAGTGCAAAAACATTCATCTTCAGACCGGCTCCAGCCGTAAAAAACTTACGATTCCCTTTATTCACATCTTCATAGAAATAACCCGCACGAATTGCAAACTGATTGTTATACCAGTACTCTACACCGGCAGAAAGATTAATTTCTTTCAACTCTTCACTCATCCCACCAGGGGCATCAGTGAAGGATGTAAAAATACCTGCTATTGGAGATTTGGATGAACCCAAACCGGTAATGATGTCAACATCAGTTGTATCGGGTGTTGGAACGAGCAACTTATTGGCGTCAAACGCAATAGTTATGGTATTATAACGGTCTATTTCTGTTTTGTAAGCCACCCCAAGCTTCAGGTTGGTCGGGATAAAATCTTTTGTTTCACCATCAGTGTAAGAAATTTTAGAACCAATGTTGGAAATATTAATACCTGAAGAAAAAATTGAATTTTTCCGGTTTACCCGAATTTCCTTCTGAAAATAAAAGGCCACATCAGCAGCAAATGAATTTCCGGCATGAGTTTCAGCCCCATGTACAAGCTGACCTCCGGTGAGATCAGAACGAATATACCTAAGAGCAACAGCTCCTGAAAAGTTATCAGACAGCAAGCGGGTATATCCAATATCAAAAGCAAATTCATTAGGACTCTGCTGACCTGTAGGATCTCCGTATTCGCTCATAAAAGAAATATCTCCCAGCGAAAAATAGCGAAGCGATGCACTCATGGTTTGCTGATCATCGAGACGTTTATAACCAACCAGGTAAGCCAGGTTAATATCAGAAACCAGGTTACGCAACCAGGGAGTATATGACAATCCGATACCCATCTCGCTCTCAGCAAAAGCATATTTTGCCGGATTCCAGTGCTGTGAATTGACATCGGGCGAAGTAGCAACACCAGCGTCGCCCATTGCTCCTGCACGCGAATCGGGAGCAATACTTAAAAACGGAACACCTGTGGTTATGGTGTTGGCTCCGGTGGTTGAGGTTCTATTCTGTGCATTAACTAATTGAGATGACAATCCGACAAACAGACATGCGGTGAGTAACAGCGTAATTTTCTTCATTTTAAATCGTTCGAAATTTTGAATTTGCAAATATAGAGCTTTGTAAAAGAGTTGTATCAGTTACGAACTCAAAAAAATAAACGGAACTTGTACCGAATTAGTATCGAAAAAAATAATCCTTCGATTTTTTTAACGATAAACATAGACCAGTTTACTTGAAATACTGCTCTTTTTCCCATCTGCCATGCTCACGGTTAGTCTGTAAATATAGGGCCCCGGCTTCATTTTAACCAAGCGGCTGGCCGGAACCCATTCTATTGGAAGACTCTGTGTTCCCTGCGATCCAACCCTCTGCTGCAGCATGTCAATTCTCGCTCCCATCGAAGAGAAAACCTCTAGTGTCACATCAAAAGATTCGTCGGGCTGGTTGTGAATGAAGCTAAAGCTGGATTGCGACCACATCGGATTTGGATAACTGGTTACACTTTCAAGCAAAAAATCATCCTTAACCGTAAAGCGAATTTCTTTTTCTGATGAGTTATTGAAAACGTCCCATACTTTTACCTTTAAGGTATGCTCTCCTTCAGAAAGATTGTTCAGAGGGAAAACGATGGTTCCGCTGGTGTAGCTGTCTTTCGAAGCCTGAAAATAATCGTTCAGCATCAAAATATTGGAGTAATCACCGTCTAATACTGCCGTAATATCATGTCCGATTCCAACACCTGCAGTATTAATTCCCGAGTCATCCGTGATCTTTGCAATTAATATTGAGCTAGCACTAACCTGACCTCCGTCTCTGAAATCTTCCGAATTCATAAAAAGTTGAATTTCCGGTCCCTTGTTGTCAGAAAGTGAGGATCCCGTAGTTCCTCCAATATAAAAACCATCAAAATAGCCCTGAGCATCAACTTCTTCATTAAAGGCATAATATAATATCTTCCCTTTGCCCGCCTTATAGGAAACGTCTTTGGGCACATAAAAGGAGAATTCAAACTCGCCATTTTTTACCGTGGCCAATCCCCGATAAATAATATTGCTTTGCATGCTGTAGCTCATGGGTTCTTCACCTCCGTTACCCAGAGTTTTCACTTGAATGGCCTTATCGTAAACAGTCGGAATAATCTCACCATTAAAAGCTGAAAGCTTTGCTCCTTTGCTATCAGCAACATATCCCTTTACGGTCACAACCGAAAGATTTCGAATGGTATCAATCTGGACATCTACATTTTTCCCATTGATGCTTGTGGTTTTCACCTGATAATTCGGGAAAGCCAAACGAAGAGCCGGATCTGCGAGAAGCGTAAAATTTAGCTGATTGGTGCCGGTGTTGGCAGCAGCTTTTGCCAGGCGCATCACATCGCCCAGCCGAAGATTATTTCCTTGCTGATCCTTTTCAAATATGTACCTGAAAAATTTGCTGTTCAGAACAAAATTTGCACCTGAATAAACAAGTCTTGTTGTTGAAAACAGACCAATACCACCACCATTCGGATTGAAAAGTATATGCTCGCCGGCCGATGTTTCATTACCGTCGAACCGGCTAAACTCGCATGTTGCAGTTACAAAAACGGGAAGACGATTCAGGTTTGTCCATGAATTGATTGTACCAATATCGAGCACATTTTCATCAGCCAGATTCTTTTCGTTGGCATGGCCGGTATAATTCATCACCAAAGTTCCCTGTTTAACACGATTGTTGATAGCAGCATTTACATCAGGATATTTTTCACCGCCCGGAGTAGTGATTTGCTTAAAAGCATCGAAATATATTTTTTCCGCATAAAACGATGGATAGCTGCTGTTCATTGCAGAAGCCAGGTTTTCTGCCTGATCCATGTGAGTACTTCCATCTTCATCATCACCAATGAAAGTAATTATATTGCGCCAGTTCCCTAATGTTTCTTTACGATTGTAATTTTTGATTTTATCTACCACAATTTCAGCCTCTGCCAGGGTTGCGGCAGGTAATCGTCCAATTCCAAGATCAACGGTACCGGAATATCCCCCTTCTCCCTCATCCAGAAAAACAAAAAAATCATCAGTCACAAACGATTCGGTTGGAGAAAGAGAATTTTCTGATTGAAAAGTAGGTATGAGATTGCGACCCTTTCCAAGAATATTTCGGTTATCGTAACTTCCGTCACCCATTAGCAAAACATATTTCAGCGTATTCTCGCCCGATTGCTTTCCTCGTTCATAACACATCCTGAAATAGTTTCGAAATGCAGCGGGATCAGGATTACCACCTGAAAATTCATTGTAAATCACCTCAGGAGTTAAAACCTGAACAGTCATTTGATCATTTTGGCGGTGAAAGTTGGCCAAATCATTGGCAGCACTTATCAATGCAGGATTTGCGACAATAACCATTTCAGATAAATCCGATGCATGAAGATTTTGATTATCCACTGGCCCAACCAGTTCGGCCGAAGGAATAGTTCCTCCCGGATTAAATGCCACATAATCGCGCACAAACGCCGAATTCGACTTAAACTTTAGCTGACCATCAGCATAAGTTGCAGGAACTTCAAAGGTATTGAACGGATCGGTCACATCAAAAATGCGTGTTGAAGCTGAAGCATTGGTTAATATCAATTCAGAAACGGAAACTGCTCCATCAACACCTTTCCCTCTAAAAGCATAAACGTCAGCGTTCATGCTAAGCAGACTTTTGTAATTAATCGAAACATAATCGAGCCAGGCTTCGGAAGAACTGTTTGCGGCTTGATAAGCCAAACGCAACTGAAGATTTTTGGATGGCAAACTCTCGCTATAAACTCCAACACGATCATCAGCAAAAATATTTGTCGGATCGCTGCCCTCTATAGCCTGAAACCCGATAGCATTCAGATTTTTGCCATTCAGCGCAACATCCATACTACTTATGGCAGAAGATTTTCCGGCAGCAGCAATCGTAATATTGGCAGGAACAGTTAAGTCGGGATTATCAAGTGTAAAATTCAGGTTTTGAATGCTCCCGGAAATAAACCGTTCGCCAAACCATCGGCTACCTGACGAAATCAGGTTTACAGTTTCTTTTTCATAGTAATCATATTTGGGAAAAGAAAATACCTTTTTCCCAGCTGCTTCGCCAATCTCAGCAACTTTCCCTATGATTTTGGATGTTCCTTTGTCGTTCAGAAAAAAATACGTTTCGGAAGTGTAAGAGTTTTGCTTGTGAGAATAAAGACCGGATAACTGATCCTGAATAAACTCAACATTCCCGGTTGAGAAAAAAAACAAACAATCTTTACCAGCATTATCTTTCCCTTTCCAAACCGGATAGGTATTCAAATCATCAAATTGCAGGCTGCTGTTCATCAAAGGAAGCATATATCCATTTGTTCCGTAAATCACAACCTGCTCTGGATTCGAAAAGCCCCATGATTTTATCTGATCGTAAGTGATTTTATAAATTCCACGATCTTTAGCTTTAATCTTCAGCCACTTTCCTGTTCCAAGCACAGAACTTGATTTCCACGTATAACCAACAGCAGCAGACTTAAGCTTGCCGGCGGTTTCAACTATGGAAACAGTAAAACTGACCAGTCTTTTTATCTGATTATCCTGACGAACAAAAGGGGTAAGTGTAACACGAAGAATTGATTTTTGCGCCGAAGTACCTATTTCAGAAGTATATATTAAATCAGCATTATCAATAATTCCTGACAGTTTTGAAGAAACATCAACCGATTCAAAAACAGGATCCTTGATTTGAATTTCTGCTGACGGAGAATTCAGATCAAAACTCCCGAACCAGCGCGGAATCCCATCAGGAGAAAAAACACTCCCTTCAAAAGACATTGGCTGCAGCCATTTTATCTTTCGCTGGAAATCATCTCCATAACCAAATTGAAAGCAAAAAAGAAACGATAAGAATAGAAATATTTTTGGCATTACCGAGTTAATTTATAGTCCAAAATTAATTAAACGTTTCTCACCGACAATATATTATAACTTTATGTTTGAAAACAAATAAAATTGGAGTAATCCTTTGGTTCGTCTACCAAAAATAGACCGACTTGACAAAGTACTGCAAAAAAGATTAAATATCTGAACAATATCAATTCAACAAATTAGTTATATTTGTGAGTCTTTAAAATCACTTTTAAACACGTGGAAACTTATCCTGAGCAAAATAATTTCTGGTACATTGATTTTCAGGGGAGTTTCAGGTGAAATTAAAAAACAAATTATACAGGCACATGAAATTGAGATCCATAATGTTATTTGGTCTTGCCGCATTAATGGCAGGATGTGGATTATTAGGTAAAGGCAAAGGTGGGAGCTCGGGAGTTTCTCATTCAACCGGATGGGAGTTTGGAGACCCCAAAATGGGCGGTTTCCAGGCCGATAACGGCTATGAACAAGAAACAGGCCCTGGATTGGTCTTTATACAGGGCGGAACATTTACAATGGGGCGCGTTGAGCAGGATGTGATGTACGACTGGAACAATGTCCCCCGAAGAGTTACTGTTGCCTCGTTCTATATGGACGAAACTGAGGTATCGAATCTCGATTATCGGGAATATTTATTCTGGCTTAAGAGGGTTTATCCTGCCAATCCTGAAAAGTATAATGCTGCTATGCCTGACACGCTGGTTTGGAGAGAAGAATTGGCCTACAATGAGCCATACATTTCAAACTATCTTCGTCACCCCGCCTATGGAGACTATCCTGTAGTTGGTGTTTCCTGGAAACAGGCTGATGCTTACGCAAAATGGAGAACCGACCGTGTAAATGAAAAAATTCTGATCGAAAAAGGCATAATCACTGCAGACAATACTCAAAGTGGCCAAAACGTATTCACAACCGAATCTTTCCTTGCAGGGCTTTATCAGGGAACTGAAGGCAAAAAACCAATGAAAGATGCGGCTGGAACCGCTCGCCGCGTTCGTTGGGAAGACGGACTTCTGTTGCCAAATTATCGCCTGCCCACTGAAGCTGAATGGGAATACGCTTCTTTAGGTCTTGTGGGAAATACAGAGGAAGAACTATTGACCGACCGCAAACTTTATCCCTGGAACGGAACTTATCTGCGCGATGATTCTAAAAAAACCAGGGGACGCATGATGGCAAACTACACCAGAGGTCGAGGCGACTTGATGGGTATGGCCGGTGCTTTGAATGACAACGCTGACATCACCGCTCCTGTTATGTCATACGAACCCAATGACTATGGCTTATATTGTATGGCTGGGAACGTAAACGAATGGGTTTATGATGTTTATCGTCCGCTTTCTTCACTTGATGTTGCTGAATTCCAACCCTTCCGCGGTAATACGTTTACCAAATACAAAACGGATGCAGATGGAAAGTTAGTCAGGAATGAATATGGGGAATTAGTGAAAGATACGATTGCCGATTATAGAAACTTTAATGACGGGGATTATCGCTCTCAGGTAATTGAAGGAGAAGACTGGAATGCTATGAAAGATAAAACAAAAACAAATTCCATGTACGTTCAGTCGACTAAAGAAGGAGAATTCTCCTCGCTAATTTCGGATAATGCCCGAATTTACAAGGGTGGCAGCTGGAAAGATCGTCCCTATTGGTTAGTTCCCGGAACGCGCCGATATAAACCAGAAACAGAAGCTGCCAGCGACCTTGGATTCCGTTGTGCTATGACCAGGGTTGGTAGTCCGGACGGATTTTAAAAACAAAACTTAATGAACTGTATATATAAAACCTCATTTGAAAAAGTGAGGTTTTCTTTTTTAAACAATCATCATGAACAGCATTCAGCAATTATATTCGGTTTACTTGAAAAATCCGTTAATCACAACGGATTCCCGAAATATTCCTGCAAATAGCATTTTCTTTGCATTAAAAGGAGCAAATTTTAATGGCAATGCCTTTGCCGCCGATGCCATTGCAAAAGGGGCAGCTTTTGCCGTGACTGATGAAGCAGATGTGGCTGTCGATGATCGTTACATCCTGGTAAATGATGTTTTAAAAAGTCTTCAACAACTGGCAAGATACCATCGCGATCAGTTGGGAATACCTATCTTGGCGATAACCGGAACAAACGGAAAGACAACAACCAAAGAATTGGTTTCTTGTGTTTTATCTCAAAAATTTAAAATCTGCTATACACAGGGAAATTTAAACAATCATATCGGTGTGCCATTGACATTACTTTCAATGACCAATGAAACGGAGTTTGGAGTTGTTGAAATGGGAGCCAATCATCCAGGTGAGATAAAGCAGCTTTGCGAAATTGCTAATCCCAACTTTGGAATTATTACGAACATTGGGAAAGCACATTTGGAAGGTTTTGGTTCATTTGAAGGTGTTATACGCACCAAATCCGAAATGTACGATTATTTAAGGGATAAAAGAGGTAAGTGCTTCATCAATGCTGATAACGAATTGCTGATTAAACAGGCCAGCAATCTTGAACAAATTACTTTCGGCAAATCTATAGATTATTTTTTACCGGGAGAAATCGCAGGAACCGGTAATCAATTGGTTGTGAAAGCTCTTTTCCCAAAAGGATGGCTCTACCTGCAATCGAAGCTTGTGGGTGACTATAATTTTGAGAACATCATGGCCGCCGCCTGTGTTGGAAAATTTTTCGAGATTGATCCTTTACTCATTCAAAAAGCACTGGCAGAATATACCCCTTCCAACAATCGTTCTCAACTTATAAAAAAGGAGAAGAACACCATTGTAATGGATGCGTACAATGCGAACCCCTCAAGTATGATGGCTGCAATCAGGAATTTTGGAACGTTGAATGTCAGTGAAAAATGCCTCATTTTGGGCGACATGCTTGAATTAGGTGAGTTCTCAGAAGAAGAGCACCAGAAGGTTGTTGATTACATTGACGAGCTAAATTTCAGTGAAGTATATCTTGTTGGTTCGCAGTTCTCGCAAACAAAAAGCATAAAAGAAAAAAAGAAGTTCGACAATGCCGAACTTCTTTCAAACTACCTAAAAACACAACCTATTGAAAACAAATTAGTCCTGATAAAAGGATCCCGCGGGATCCGTCTTGAGAAAATTTTGGAACTAATCCCCTAATTAATTACAGGCTTATTTACTTTTAACACATCAGAAATAGCTTTTTCGAATGTTGATTTGGGTAATGCTCCCATCGCCATCTGTGGCTGACCATCAACCGGGACAAAAAGCAACGACGGAATACTTTGAATACCAAACATGGCTGACAGTTCACGTTCGTTCTCTGTATCCACTTTATAAATCACTAAATTAGACCCATATTCCTTCTGAAGTTCTTCCAAAACAGGGGCAACCATTTTGCACGGGCCACACCAATCAGCATAAAAATCAATCAAACATGGT
>CAYRBM010000135.1:13354-14547 GCA_964422425.1 uncultured Odoribacter sp. | reverse complement strand
CGCTTTGTGGTGCACACGCACAGCACCAAAGTAAACGGACTGATGTGCAGCACCAATGCCGAGCGCCTGACCAATGTGTTGTTCGGAAACGCTGTGGTTTATGTGCCGTATGTCGATCCGGGATACATCCTTTTTAAGGAAGTGGAAAGCCGAATCAATGCCTACAAAGCGCGCACCGGCAACGAACCAAAAATTATTCTTTTGCAAAACCACGGAGTCTTCGTAGCTGCCGATACGATTGAAGAAATCCGTGAGATTTATACTGATGTCATCAGTATTTTGGATGGCGCCATTGGCGAAATAGAGCCTGTTGAAGTTTTGCCAATTGATCCGGTAGCAGCCAAAATCGTTCCGGCTGTACGCATGATGCTTTCCGAAAATGGACTGAAAACGCTGAAGGTGGTGAATAATTCGTACTATCAACGGTTCCTCGCTTCCGAAGCTGAATTTCAAAAAATCGCTTTGCCGTTTATTCCCGATGGCATCGTTTATTGCAACTCGTCGTTCATTTATGCTGAATATTCAGGCGATGTGGATGCCTTGCTGAATGAGCTTTCCGGAAAAATAAAAACATACATCGAAACGCAACCCAAAACGCCAAAGATCATTTGCATCAAAGGCATTGGCTGCATTTTGGCTAACGACAATGCGCAAGCTGTTGCAACTTTGGAAGATGTGATGATGGACACCTGCCTGATTAGTTTATATTCTGAAAAATTTGGTGGCCAAAGTCCAATGACGGCGGAACAGGTTCAGTTTATCGACACCTGGGAAGTGGAACAATACCGCAGTGCCATCGCGATGGGCTCAACGGCCGGTCGTGTCGACAAAAAGATTGCCATTGTAACCGGCGGCGCTCAGGGCTTCGGTGCCGGAATTGTGGAGGATTTGATGGCCAATGGTGCCAATGTGGTGATTGCCGACCTGAACGAAGAACTGGGACAGAAATTCGCCGCATCGCTCAATACCGGAAAACGCAAAAACAAAGCGCATTTTGTGAAAGCTGATGTGTCGAATGCAGCTTCGGTGGAGAACCTGGTTTTCGAAACGGTTTGCGAATTTGGCGGACTGGATGTATTCATCAGCAATGCCGGAATTTTACGTGCCGGTGGACTGGATGAAATGACTCCGGAAACTTTCGAGCTGATGACCAAAGTGAACTATTCGGCCTACTTCCTGTGTGCCAAATATGC
>CAYRBM010000135.1:0-13254 GCA_964422425.1 uncultured Odoribacter sp. | reverse complement strand
TCGAGCTGATGACCAAAGTGAACTATTCGGCCTACTTCCTGTGTGCCAAATATGCCTCGGCGGTCATGAAACTTCAGAATAAATTTAAACCTGACCATTTTACCGATATCATCCAGATCAATTCCAAATCGGGATTGAAAGGCTCGAACAAGAACTTTGCCTATGCCGGAGGTAAATTCGGTGGCATTGGTTTGACTCAGTCGTTCGCGATGGAGTTGATGCCTTCAAAAATCAAGGTCAATTCGGTTTGTCCGGGCAATTTCTTCGATGGTCCGCTGTGGGCCGATCCGGAGAAAGGTTTGTTTGTGCAGTACCTTAAAGCAGGCAAGGTTCCGGGAGCGAAAACTATCGAAGATGTGAAACGTTTTTATGAAGCACAGGTTCCGGCAGGTCGCGGCTGTACGCCACTCGACGTGATGCGCGCCGTGTATTACATCATCGAGCAGGAATACGAAACCGGCCAGGCAGTACCAGTAACTGGCGGACAAAATATGTTGAATTAAAAAAAAGAAGTATCAAGTATCTAGATACAAGTATCAGGACAGAAAGTTTAAAATCTTGATACTTGCTACTTGAAGCTTGATGCCTAAAAAGTAGAATATGAAAACCAAAGCAGTTCGTTTATACGGAAAAGAAGATTTGAGATTGGAAGAGTTTGAACTTCCAGCCATCACGGCCGATGAAATTTTGGCCAAAGTAGTGTCCGATAGCATTTGTATGTCATCCTATAAAGCCGCCAAACAGGCTACCGATCACAAACGTATCCCGCAGGATATTGCCGAAAACCCGATCATCATTGGTCACGAGTTTAGCGGCGAGTTGATTGAGATTGGCGACAACTGGAAACACAAATTCAAAGCAGGACAAAAATTCTCCATTCAGCCGGCTATTTATTACGAAGAAGGTCCGGTAGGGGTATTGAGCGCTCCCGGCTATTCGTATCAATACATCGGCGGCGATGCCACTTACGTGATCATCCCCAAAGATGTGCTGGTGCAGGATAGTTTATTGGCTTACGATGGCCCGGGCTTTTATCCGGCTTCGCTTGCCGAGCCGCTGTCGTGCGTGATTGGCGCCATGCATGCCAACTACCACACCACGCCGGGTTCGTACGTGCACAAAATGGAAATTGTGGAGAATGGTAAAATGGCGATTCTGGCTGGTGTTGGTCCGATGGGACTGGCTGCCATCAATTACGTCATTCATCGCGCCGACCGCAAACCAAGCCTATGCGTGGTAACCGATATCGATCAGGCTCGTTTGGATCGCGCGGCCACGATTTACCCGGTTGAGGAAGCAGCCAAACGCGGCATTGAACTGGTTTACCTGAATACGAAAATTGAAGATCCGGTTGGCAAGCTGAAAGAACTTTCAGGCGGAACAGGTTACGACGATGTGTTTGTATTTGCCCCGGTTGCACCGGTAATTGAGCAGGGCGATGCCATCCTGGCGTTTGACGGTTGTTTGAATTTCTTTGCCGGTCCATCGGATCAAAACCTTCAGGCTAAAATGAATTTCTACAACGTGCATTACGCATATACCCACATCGTAGGAACTTCGGGAGGAAACACCGACGACATGAAAGAAGCCTTGCAGGTAATGACTGCCGGACTTGACCCTGCCGGACTGGTGACCCACATTGGAGGATTGAACGCTGTAGCCGAAACCACGCTCGATTTACCGCACATTCCGGGTGGAAAAAAACTGATCTATACACACCTCGACATGCCGTTGACCGCTATTGCCGATTTTGCAGAATTGGGTAAAACCGATGCGAAATTTGCGAAGCTGGCCGAAATCTGCGACCGTCATCAGGGATTGTGGTCGGTTGAGGCTGAAGAATATTTGCTTACAAATCAAAATTGATTTTATAGAGACGCCCTGTTTGGGCGTCTCTGTAATTTTATTCTTTTGACAGTAATTTCAAATCATTGGTGGCTCTCACCAATTGAATAAACTCTGCCCGATATCCTTCGTCGTCTGATCCTTTGGTGTTTTTTGCCAAATTCAGGATTGAGTCGATTGTTGTGCTTCCCTTGAATTCGGAGTTTCGAAGCAGCATTCCGAAAGAAGCAACTGCCGCAGCAAAGTGAAAATCATCGGATGTCTTTTCGGATATGCGATTTTGAATCGGCTGCTCCAATAACTTGCTTTTGTTGCCATGGGGGTCTTTGTACCTTAGTTTGATGGTTAACAACTCGTTGCTGAATTTTCCTGAAGCAGTTGTGTGATCCTGGTATTTTAGCGGATCAACAGCAGGCAAGTTGCTTTCAGCGCCAACCGGAACAATCTCGTAAAGAGCAGTCACAGTATGGCCGGCGCCCATTTCTCCGGCATCTTTTTTATCGTCGTTAAAATCTTCGTTGTTTAGCAAACGGTTTTCATATCCTAATAAACGGTATGATTTCACGTGCTTTGGATTAAATTCCAACTGAAATTTCACGTCTTTGGCAATGGTAAAAAGTGTGCCTCCAAATTCAGAAATAAATACTTTTCGTGCTTCCTGAATGTTGTCGATGTACGAATAGTTTCCGTTCCCTTTGTCCGCAATGGTTTCCATTTTGTCATCCTGTATGTTGCCGGTGCCAAATCCAAGTACCGACATGAAAATGCCGCTTTCCCGTTCCTTTTCGACCAGACGTTCCATTTCCGATGTGCTCGAAACACCCACATTGAAATCGCCGTCGGTAGCCAGGATGATTCGGTTATTGCCATTTTTGATCAGGTTTTCGTGCGCAATTTGATAGGCTAGCTTCAGTCCTTCACCTCCGGCTGTTGATCCTCCTGCGTTCAGGTTTTCCAGGGCTTCCATGATTATTTGCTTTTTATTCCCTGGAGTTGAGTCCAATACTTTCCCGGCAGCTCCGGCATAAACTACAATTGAAACCCGGTCTTCCGCTCTCAGCTCGTTGACCAGCATGGCAAAAGCCCGTTTCAGCAAGGGGAGTTTGTCGGGTGACGACATCGACCCCGAAACATCGATCAGAAAAACAAGGTTTGAGGCGGGCAACTCGCTTTTGTCGATGTTTTTCCCTTTCAAGCCAATTTTCATCAAATAGTGATTTTCGTTCCAGGGGCATTTCCCCAGCTCGGAGCTGACACTGAACGGATGTTCGCCGGTAGGTTCAGGATAAGTGTAGTTGAAATAATTGATCATTTCTTCGATCCTTACCGCATCAGTCGGAGGTAGTTGTCCCTGATTGAGGTAGCGGCGGATGTTCGAATACGAAGCGTTGTCAACATCGATGGAGAACGTGGAAAGCGGACTTGACTTTGCATCTTTAAATCCATTCTCGCGGATGGTTGAATAATTTTCGGTGTTCTGGTCGGGGGCTGCAAGGAAAAAAGCGCCGGAGGGAGCACTGACATTTTGGTACATTTCCGCAGCTCGTTTAGTCCGAAAATTATTCTGCACGCCATATCCAACCACCACCATTTCTTCCAACGCCAGTTTTGATGCCTTTAAAACGACATTGATTTGATCCTCGGATCCGATTTTCACTTTTTTGGTGTCCAATCCAACGAACGAGAAAGCAAGGAACTTGTCTTCAGGAAGAACAGCGATTTTGTAAAAACCCTGCGCATTGGTAACTGTTCCGCGATTGCTTTTTTCAATCATTACGGCGACGCCGGGCAATGCACTTCCCGATTCATCTTTTACTGTTCCTGTGATTTCTCTTCCTGAAACAAATGATGTAATTCCAATAATTACGGCTAAAATCAAGATTAATTTTTTCATGACCATTATTTTTAGGATTGATTTTCGAATACAGGATGCAACACCATCAGAAATTCCATAAATAATTTTCATAAAAATTCTTTTCCTACTTTTAGACCGAAATCAACGCGCATGCAACTCATTCCTTTTCGCCGGAACAAAAGAGAAAAATCTGATGAAGAATTGTTGTCAGATTTTATTCAAAACAGGGATATGGATATTCTTGGTGAGTTGTATGCCCGGCATATACATTTAGTTTATGGCGTTTGCCTGAAATATTTTCAGAGCCGGGAGAAGTCAAAAGACGCGGTTATTCAGGTATTTGAAAAACTGGTTGTTGAAATAGGAAAATACGAGATTCGCAATTTTAAAAGCTGGTTGTTCGTGGTGACAAAGAATCATTGCCTGATGGAACTGCGTAAAACACGTTCGGGAAAAATCGTTTCGATTGGCGATGAAAATGAAATGGCCATTTTTATGGAAAACGAACCGGAATTGCATCCCATTGACAGAGAACCGGAAGAACGGAATGAGGAAGCTTTGAACGACTGCATTGAGCGATTAAAAAACGAACAGAAAAATTGCATCCGGCTGTTTTATTTTGAAAACAAAAGTTACCGCGAGATTTGTTCGATGCTTCAGTTGGAAGAAAATAAGGTAAAAAGCTTTATTCAGAATGGAAAGCGAAACTTGAAAATTTGCCTGGAAAGCAAGCATGAAAGGAACTAAAAGAAATATTACGAAAGAAGACTTCCGGAGGTATCATGGAAACCAGATGACTGATGCCGAGCGGAATACTTTTGAGCGGTCGCTTCAGAAGAATCCATTTGAATCGGAGGCGATGGAAGGCTTCGAGCGAATTTCGGGTGCCGATTTTGAAAAGGATCTGGCCGAACTGACCGGGCAGGTTGCACCGAAAAAGTCTTCAGGAAATATTCGCTTTCGCGCGGCTGCTGCTGTTATTTTATTGTTGGTTTCTACAAGCATTCTTTGGTATTTGCAACGCGATCAATCCTTGATCCCGCAAGTGTCGGAGACGAAAATTACCCATGAGGAAGAAAAAGAGAAGGTTCCGGAGCCTGCCCAACCCCACGAGCCGACTGCACCTGTAAAGAAAAATATGGGAACAGTGTCGCATGAAAAGCAGGATGCTGAAAAAGTGAGTGTGAGCCCTGCAATCGTCGCTTCAAAAGGGGAAGAAAAGAACGGCGGAGTTGCCCTGGTGCCGGAAAACAGAGAGGCGGTTGAAAATTTCGTTGAATTTAAAGAGGAGCCGTTACTTTCAAAAGAGAAGAAGCCTGAAATTGAAAATCCAATGGCAGCTGTTTCGACAAATGTTCAAAAATTAACAACGTCCGATAGTTCGACAGCTCAGAAAAGCAGAATTTCAGTATCCAATCAGGGTAAGACGATTCGGGGGAAAGTTGTTTCAACCGACGATAATCAGCCCATGCCCGGTGTTAGCATCGTTGAGAAAGGTACGGCTCACGGAACGATAACTGATGTGGCCGGAAATTTTACCATGCAGCTTCGCAATGCGTCCGACAGTATTCTGGTTGCGTCGTTTGTGGGCATGGAGGAAACGGAATTTCGGGTAAAGAAAGACACGGAACTAATTGTTAGACTGGAGCCTTCGCAACTGGCACTGGATGAAATGGTGGTGGTTGGTTATGGAGTGTCAACCAAAGAAGCACCCACAACCGATGTGATTCAGGAGGCAAGTCCAAAAATTGGAGCATCTGCCTTCAGAAAATACATGGATGAAAAGGCCATTTTGCCGGTTGATTATCCGGAGAAAAAAGTGATTGTTAAGGTCGGACTTAAAATAGATGCCCAGGGGAATGTTGTTTCGGTTGAGAATGTGGGGCAGGCTGAACCCCCGATATTTAACATGGCCCGGAAGTTAATTTTGGAAGGACCTGCCTGGAATCCCCGTACAGTGAATGGAACAGCGGTTGAGTCGGAAACGACATGGCGTGTGGTTTTTAAAAAGCAGAAGTAGGAGAGGGGGTAGGCAACGATCAGTTGCGGCCGATATTAAGGTTTTTGTTTCGACCGGCAGTTTTCGGTTGCCGGTTCTGATCAGCAAATTTTTCATCCGTACCTTTGACCCATCAATAAAAAACAGAAAAAAATGATTTACATGGCCGACACAGCCGATCTGGACGAACTCCGGAGGCTGTACAGATTTTTTCCGCTGGAAGGCGTAACAACGAATCCAACTATCCTCAAAAATTCAGGGTATAAACTTTCGGTTGCTGTTGAAGGCATTCAGGAGCTGGTAGGATCTGGAATGGTTCACGTGCAAATGATTTCTCCGGAAACCGACGATATGGTGCGCGAAGCCAAAAAGTACCGCAGTTATTTCGATTTTGGCGATAACTTTTATGCCAAAATTCCGGTTACTCCCAACGGTTACAAAGCCATGCGCATCCTGAAAGATGCAGGAATCAACGTGACTGCCACCGCCATTTTCACCCAGCAACAAGCTTTGGTGGCCATGAAAGCAGGAGCCGATTTTGTAGCGCCGTATGTGAGCCGTTTGGACAATATTTCGTCGCACGGAATTGAAGTAGTGGGCGACATTGTGGAAAATATTGCACTGTATGGCCTGAATGGAAAAGTGCTGGCGGCCAGTTTTAAAACGGTTGACCAGATTTACCGCACCAGCATGGCCGGAGCACATTCGGCAACCATTAGCCCCGAATTGCTGCACCAGTTGATCAAACACCCGATGACTGACATCAGCGTGAAGCAGTTTGAAGCCGATGCCGAAGGATTGTACGATATTGAATTTTAAGGAACCCGGAGTAGGGAGACTGAACACCGGAAAGAAAAGGATTTTACCTGAAAGGGTGGAATCCATTTTTATGCCTTCCCTTTTCCTTTCCGGCTGATGAGGTAAACGCCCGAAAGAATCAGCAACATGCAAAGCAGGTGCAGAACGGTTACTTTTTCACCGTCGAAAATGCCCCACAGAATGGCAAAGATCGGAATGATGTAGGTGACCGACGATGCCGCCACTGCCGACGAATGTCGGATTAAACTGTTCATCAGCATTTGAGCGAAAGCAGTGCCCGCGATGCCTAAAGCGGCCAGCGCCAGCAGGTGCAGGGGCCAACCGGGATTGGATGTGGCCGCAGCCAGATCGGTCGTAAGCAAATACCCCAGCGCCACCGGCCCGATAAACAGAAACGACAGCGAAGTCACCTGGATACCATTGAGGTGCGACAGTTTTGATTTAATCTGGTTGATGCTGATGGCGTAAAAACAGGTAGCCAGCACAATGTAAAACGCATAGCTGTTCACAGTTCCCAGGCGGAACCCTTCGCCTGCCAGAATCAGTCCGGTGGCGCCTGTCAAACCGAGCAGCAGCCCCGCGCCCTGCATGGGGCGAAACAATGTCTTGTGAAAAATGAGTCCAATCAGCAAGGTAAAAACCGGTGTGAGCGAGTTGAGCATACCGGCCAGCGAACTGTCGATGCGCGTTTCGGCAATCATGAACAGGAAGGCCGGGAAAAAGCTGCCAATGAATCCTGCCACGAGCAGACTGGGCACATCCTTGCGTTTCAGGTTCCGGAGTTGCTGAATAGAAAGCGGAAGCAAAACCAGCGACGCCAGTGCAATTCGAACCGCACCGGCCTGCTCCGGCGAAAAACTTTTCAACCCGATTTTCATCAGGATGAACGAACTGCCCCAGATAAAGGCTAACAGCATCAGCATACTCAGCTGAAACCAGCGTTTTTCCCAGATCATAAATGGAGATTTTGAGGGTAGAAAGATAACGGAAAGTTGAATATGATATTTCAAGTATCATCTTCGACCAAAAATTTATAACGACATCTTCTATCAAGGCATAGATGAATTTGAGTTTTCTTAAATTCGTATAATATTTATGTTCTAGCTCCACAAATTGGACAGGTAGTAGGTTGATCGCCAACCAGAAAAACATCTAAATCATTCATTTTTTCAAGCTTAAAAATGAAATCAGAAATTGAAGGTTTCTGTGACTTCAATTTGCTCTTTTCAACAATTTCGGCCGATTCAAATTCATACCACGAATAATCATCCAAATGCCGATGAAATCTGAATTTTTTGATGCCAACTTTTTCAGGATAGAAGAATTCTGTATCGATCAGATTTTGACGAATCTTTTGCGTGATAACCTCAATGGAAAGTTGCTCTGGATTTGAGAATAATTTGTAGCCAAATCTTTTCCAGTTTCCCGAATCGCGGTGCAAATAGTTAAAACGAATTACTTCACACATGGCTTTTTATTGCCAAAAGAAATGATTCGATGAATGATTGTCAACGGACTATGAGTCACATAAAGTATTCTTGTTATACTGCATTCTTAAAATTAGAATATCTAATTTCTAACCAATCTTTATTGGGCCTTGAATCTACTGATTTAGGCAAAATCAACTTATTACCATGCATTTGTTGAATTCCAAATTTGAGCATAGGACCATCAATTTCGTTCAGTATATCTTCTCTGACTTGGATAAGATAATCCGGCGTAATTCCAATTATATTGTTATCAAATGCAGCATGATGAATCTTACATAGCGAAATCCCATTAGTAACAGAAGCTCTGCCCAAACTACTATCCTCAATTATATGAGCGGCATCCAATAATTCTCTATGTTTTAATGCACAAATAGCGCAATGATCTCGGTAAGCATTTAAAACCATTTCTCTAAAAGTCGATTGATGTAACCGTTGAATCATTTGCCGAGTAGCATACCTGCGTTCTACCTCATTTGGTTCGTTCACAATGTCAATTTCATCATAAACTGGATAAGATTTTGCTTCAGCCTCAACAATAAAACTTAAATTTTGTATGTCATCCTCAACAATGAATACTGGCCAGTTTAGGAGATATTTTCCTCTAGAAACTTCGTGCATATAGATCAATGGAATTTTATTTTTCATACATTCCCTAAGACCCACATTTACCCAATCATTTGGATTAGTCCCTTTGTATTGATATTTTATTCTACTTTCTGAAATAAATTCATCATCATAGATGCTTTCTGTTCTTGATTTTATTGTAATAGGATATTGCATTTGTCTTGGTTTCCAAATTCCTTGCTGACCAGAAAGAACAACTAGTTCGTCATTGAAATAGAAATCATTAGCCAAAACTTTTGAAGGAAATATAAAATCAGGATATTGAGGAAGTAGAGAATTTAGCCATTCAAAAACGGACATCCTGATTTTAAGACTTTTTACATCTTCCATAAGACTTTGAAGTTAGGTTGATCAAGCATAACAAATGTAATCAAACTAATCCCAATAGTTAACTTTTGATCATATAATAATTACTTTTAATTCTGTAAAGCTACGGGTTTCGGTATCGTGTACATCGGCCATGAAGTAAAGTTAGGAAATTTACTGCCCCATCCCTAACCCTTCCCCAAAATTGGGAAGGGGACAGATACCAGAAATTTTGAAAGATGTTTTTCAAAAGAGCGAATCAGAAATTGGCTTGCAGGATGCAATGTCCCCCGTTTGGGGGATTTAGGGGCCTTTGTACTGTTACCTGGATCATTAACTTTGCCTGAAACAGGAAACGACCTCCAATGGATAATTATCAGAAACAAATACGTTCAGAATTATCGGTCTGGCAAAAGCAAATGCTTCAGCAGCCTTCGCTTGTCAACCGGCTGTCCAAAGCGGTACAGGTCAAAATCAATACGTGGATACCCGAAAAAGTACATCAGGCCATCACAACCACCATCAAACAAATGATACGGGGCGTTTTATTCGGCGCTACCCATACTGCAGCCAAACCTTTGTCGGGCGCATCGTTTCAGGAATGTGAAGCTGCTGTACTGCAAAAAATAGAAACATACCGGAACACCGCCGCTTTTGAGGGAGGAATAACCGGGGCAGGTGGTATCTTGATGGGATTTGCCGACTTTCCGATCTTAATTGGGATTAAACTGAAATTGCTGTTCGATATTTCGTCGATGTATGGATTTAATGTAAAAGATTACAAAGAACGGGTTTACCTGTTGCATATTTTCGAACTGGCCTTCTCAAGTCATGAACACCGACGAAATATCTACCTCAAAATGGTTGACTGGGATCAGAAGAGCAAAGACCTTCCGGAAGATATTCATCAGTTCGACTGGCGGAATTTTCAGCAGGAATACCGCGACTACATTGACCTGGCAAAGATGGCCCAATTGATACCCATCATTGGTGCACCGGTAGGCTTCGTAGTCAACGCCCGCCTGACCAGAAAACTGGGGATCACTGCCATGAATGCTTACCGCATGAGACTTCTGAAAAATGGTGTGTTCGTAAAGCCTGTTTAAAGAACAGGAAGCGGTTAAGTATTTCCCTTTTATCCGGCTCATGTTATAACTCCTTATTCCCATGGCTATGCACGTCGGTCATGTCGGTAAAACTAGCAAAAGTACGGGTGCTTTTCAGTTGAAAACCGGGATGGATTTTGCTCCGGTTGCACCTTGTTTTTTGTCGGTCGGAATAATAAAGACGATTTGGTATTTTATTTTCAACAATATTAAGATGCTGGATGTTATGGGTTTGTAAAACTTTTAAAACCTATCGAGATGAAGAACATTTATTTGATTTTGATGGTTTCCGGAGTCATGACGCTGGCCGCGTGCAGCAGTCTGTTACCGGAACAGGAGGTCTCAGTTGAAAATGAGATCGCTTTGAAAAGTGCCAAAATGGTGATGAATTTTACAGCTCATCTTAGTGGAGGTCAGGAAACACCCACTGTTGAATCGAGTGCCCGGGGAGAGGCTATTTTTCAGCTTAGTAAAGATGGCACCGAATTATCCTACAAACTGATTGTTGCCAACATCGAGAACGTGCGCATGGCCCACATTCATCTGGCTCCGGCAGGAACAAACGGAGGTGTCGTTGTATGGCTGTATCCGTCGGTTCCGCCAATGGTAACCATTCCGGGGCCTTTCAACGGTATTTTGAAGCAAGGGGTTATCACAGCCTCTAACCTTAGCGGTGCGTTGGCCGGGAAGCCGCTGTCGGATCTGATTGACAAGATGAAATCGGGAATGGCCTATGTGAATGTTCATACCAACCAATTCCCGGGCGGAGAGATTCGCGGGCAGATTCAGTATAATCCCAAAGAATAGGTTAATGATGACAGGAAATATTCCTGCTTAGGAAGGAAGCTGCCCGGAATGTCAGATTGAAATGCTGATTTCGGGCAGTTTCTTTTTCCGGTAAATGAAATTTGAAAAGTTGATTCCAAACAAATTAACTCAGAGCTTGTTGTAACAACAAACCGTTTCCGAAAATCAGCATTGCCAGCCCTGTTCTTCAGTATTAACTGCTAAACCTCAGACAGCATGGAAACGAAGTTTATCGATTTGCACGTTCATCCGGCCATTAAGCCGCTCGGAAAGAGTTTCGACCGCACACCCGGACTAAACAATCCCAACAAAAACCGAACTGACAGCATCTGGCACTACGATCCGCCAACCCTAATCGACAAGGTAACTAATGTGGTCACCACGCTCACCAAATTCAGGCAGGCCGATTTTACTTCGCTGGCCAAAGGAGGGGCGCAAGTCGTGTTTGCCTCGTTGTGCGGTTTGGAAAAGGGTTTCGTGATGTCGAAGCTTGGCACAGGCTTGCCTGCCGATTTGATCAACGATTTGGTGGTGGGCATGGGGCGAAAGCGTGTTGATTATGTGCAGGTGCTCACCGATTATTTTTCCGATCTGGAACTGGAATACCGTTTTTACCAGCAGCTCGACGGAAAAAAGTTTAAAGTGGACGGACGCTGGCATCGCTACAAAATGGTGTCGAACTTTCAGGAAATCGGGCAAAACGACGACGACCCGGTTCACACCATCTACGTGATTCTGACCATTGAAGGCGGGCATGTGTTTAACTGCGGACTACAGATGATGGGCCGCAAAGCCAGCGAGGCCGAGGTTCTGGCTAATGTGGACAAGGTGAAGCAATGGAATTCTCGGCTGTTTTTTATGGGGCTGACGCATCATTTCGACAACGAACTGGTGGGGCACGCCGAAAGCCTCAGCGGGGCTGTGAGCAAGATTTGCAACCAGAAAAGCGGGCAGGACGAAGGTTTTACGCCGCTGGGCTGGAAAGTGCTGCGCCGACTGCTTGACAACACGAACGGCCGCCGGGTGCTGATCGACCTGAAACACATGAGCCTGAAAGCACGAGGCGAATATTATCGTTTCCTCGAAACCGAACATGCGGACGAAACGATTCCGCTGATTGCCAGTCATGGCGCGGTTACCGGGCTAAAGTCGGCTGCCGATCCGGTGGAGGAAGGGTTTACCCACTCCGGAAAGTTTCAGGTGAAGGACATCAATTTTTACAACGACGAAATTATCCGGATTGGGCGCTCGGGCGGCCTGTTTGGTATTCAGTTCGACGAACGGCGACTTGGCGACAAGCAGGAAGTGAAAGAGTCGGGGCACAACCTGAGCCGACGGAAAATGCTGTTTAAAAAGTCGAAGCTCATCTGGAACCAGATTCAGCACCTGGCCGAAGTGCTCGACCGCGACGGACAGTTTGCCTGGGGCACCGCCTGCATCGGGTCCGACAACGACGGCATGGTGAATCCGCTCAACGGTTTCTGGACTGCCGAAGAATTTCCGATGCTCGACAGCTATCTCGAAAAACATGCGTACAACTTCATCACTTCGCCCGAAGCTAAAAAGCTAAGCCCGCAAAACCGGTTGACTGCCGATGAGATCGTGGAACGTTTCATGCACGGCAACGCCTGGGAGTTTTTGAAGAAAAACTTTTGAGGATTGGTTTTGTATGGGAAATGGACGTACTTTCACCCAAACGGATGATCGCCGGTTTGGAATGCGGGCTTTTTGGAGTTGCAGGCAACCATTTCTGCCCATATTTCATCTAATCCGAAAAGCATTCGTTTTTCAGGGGCTTTGATCGGGTCTATTGTTTCATCTTTTTGAATCGCGTAAAGTATGCTTAGTCGTCAATTGCAGATTGTTTTTTCACTGGTCGTGCTGGGCCTGTTTTCCTCCTGTCAGCTTTCCCGACGAATGGAAAGTAGTCAGGGTTATGGCCAACAGCGGGATGCCGGGGTGATTCAGTTCCTGGTATTCCGGATTAGTCAGGATTCGGTAAGCCAGCAGAATGTCATTGAGTTGATCAGTCAGGCCCGCAGTGAGGGTAGCCTCAAGCATACCGGTGATTTGCCATCGGACTATGATGACTATCTGATGGTGGAAGTTTTTGACCGGAACCGGCTTACCGACCGGCTTGTGCTGGAACATCCCTTGCACAAACACATCGAGCATGCCGACGAAAGCGGAAAACTGGAGACCAAATATGTTGAGCTTAAATCGGCCGATTTTTTTGTTCGGATCGGCTTGCCGGGCAATTCGCCGAAAATCAGAGTTTCAGAAACCTTGAAAAACGGAGCTAACCGCGAACTAAAAACATTCAGGCTTTAGTCCTGAGCATTTCTAAGTAATAACCTGAGTTCGATTAATAACTAATTGAAAATAAGCAACAAAAGGATAAAA
>CAYRBM010000134.1:0-14559 GCA_964422425.1 uncultured Odoribacter sp. | reverse complement strand
GAAGTCACCGTAATGTCGGTCAGGTTCATCGAAATCTGGGCAATGCCGTATTCCTGGATGAACCAGCCAATGGCCCGAACTTTTTTCAATGTTCCGGGAATGCGCACCGGTTCACCGTTTTCGTCCGTGACAATCTTTCCAGTCAGCGGATCGCCCTCGCGAACCACACGACCAGCCTCACGCACATCAAAAGCAATGGCGTTGGCACGGCGCACCGAGGTTGTATTCAGGTTGACATTGTAGGCAATCAGAAAATTACGGGCTCCAACAGCAGTGGCTCCTGCTCGTTCATTTAAGGTATCCGGCCCAAAATCAGGCTTCCATTCAGGTTGCTGTAATTTTTCTTTCAGCCCTTCGTATTCGCCGGCACGGCAATTGGCCAGACTGCGCCGTTCTTCGTTCGATGCAGCAAATTCGTAGCAATACACCGAAATACCCAACTCATCTCCCATTCGTTTGGCCAGGCGGCGGGCATAACCCACCGTTTCTTCCATCGAAATATTGGCAATGGGCACCAGCGGGCATACATCGGTAGCCCCAAAACGCGGATGTTCTCCCTTGTGTTTGCTCATGTCGATCAACTGGGCAGCCATTTTTGCCCCCTGAAATGCGGCTTCAATCACCTGTTCCGGCTCACCCACAAAAGTCACCACTGTGCGGTTGGTCGCCTTCCCCGGATCGACGTTCAGCAATTTGATGCCATCCACTCGTTCGATGGCGTCGGTTATCTGTTTGATTATTTTTTCATCCCTTCCCTCCGAAAAATTCGGCACACATTCGATTAGTTGTTTCATATTTGTTTTAGACGTTAAGATGTCAGATTTTAGATATTAGACACAAGTATCAAGATTCAGGTATCAGGAAAAATGTAACTCGTAACCCGAATCCCGCAACTCGCACCGTTTATTGCACTTCCCCGTTCAAAATCACCGTTTCAACCAGGTTGGAGCCGAACGAATACGGAATGACGGCATACGACGAAATCTCTTTCGTGATAAACAAATTGGCAATCTTCCCCTTTGCAATGCTGCCATACTGATCACTAATTCCCATCGCATACGCCGAATTAATGGTGGTCGCGTGAATCGTTTCTTCCGGAGTCATTCCGTATTTCAGGCAACCCAGCGATTGAATGAAATTCATATTTCCTGAAGGCGATGACCCGGGATTGTAATCGGAAGCCATTGCCACGGGCAATCCGGCTGTAATCATTTTACGCACCGGAGCCAGTTGCAGATTCAGAAAAAAAGCGGCCCCCGGCAAAACGGTCGGCATGGTTTGACTGCCCAATAAGGCCGAAATCTCTTCTTCGCCCATAAATTCCAAGTGATCTGCTGAAAGCGCGTTGTACTTCACGCCCACCTGAACACCGCCCGAATTGGCCAGTTCGTTGGCATGAACTTTTCCTTTCATCCCATATTTGATACCCGCCATCAGGATGCGTTCGGTTTCCTCCATTGTGAAAAAGCCACGATCGCAAAACACATCGACATAATCGGCCAGCTCTTCCGAAGCAATCTGCGGAATCATTTCGTTGATGAGCAAATTCATGTATTCGTTGCGGTTGCTTCGGTATTCCAATGGGAAAGCATGTGCCAGAAACGTCGATTTGATCAGCAGCGGCGAGTTCTGTTTCAGGCGGCGAATCACCCGGAGCATTTTCAATTCGGCATCGGTAAACAAGCCGTAGCCACTCTTAATTTCCACCGCTCCGGTCCCCATCAACGCGATTTCTTCTAGCCGAACCATCGCCTGTTCGTACAAATCGTCTTCCGGCATTTCCTGAAGTCGTTTGGCCGAATTCAGGATTCCACCGCCGCGCTCGGCAATTTCCTCGTAAGTCAGGCCTTTAATGCGATCGACAAACTCACTTTCGCGCGTTGCCGCAAAAACCAGGTGCGTGTGCGAGTCGCAGTAACTCGGGAAAACCATCCGACCGGTGCAGTCCAACTCCATGGTTACCTCATCTTCCGAATCGGTCATTTGCAGGTCTTCCATCCGGCCAAAATCCATGATCCGCTCGTCCTGAACAATCAGGTACGCATCTTTAATCGTCTGCACTTCGGCCATCGATTTTCCGGCTACCCACAAACGGTGCTTCGAATCAACCTGAACCAGTTCTTTGATGTTTTGAAGTATGAGTCGCATATTGCTTTTGTTTGAATTACTGAAGGATTGAAGGACTGATTTTTACTCCATGCCCCATGCTGCTCGCCCGTTGCAATTTTCTCCCAAAATAGGCAAAGACCGAGCAGTTTTTTTATGCCATTGATCATAGAACACCGGATTTTCGATGATCAATGACTAGTTAGTTTTCCCCTAAAACTGAAACTTCGTGTGAGTTCAGATTTTGATTTCAGGCATTACGTTCATCCTAAGAAGTTTGTTCCTAAAAGAAACAAAAAAGGCTACCTCTCGGTAGCCTTCATTTATCATTTTATGGTTTAAATTATCCTTTAATGGTTTGCTCGCAGGCAGCTTTCAATTGTTTGGCTGTTGCATTGTTTGGATCGTAAGTCAATGCCTTTTCAATGATTGGCAATGCCTTTTTAAATTCATCCTTTGCTTTTGCTTCAGCATCTTTGTACTGCGGATCAGTTGTTTTGTACTTGGCAGCAGCAACATCGGCGGCGGCTGTTTTCAGAATATTAGCGCCTGCACTATAAAAAACATTGGCTTCTTTCACATAAACAATAGCCAGCATTCCTTTTATTTTGCTGTCGTTTGGAGAAACTGCCAAAGCTTCTTCCAATGTCTTAACATAGGCATCATCATTTTTCAAAGCTTTGTATGTATTTGCTTTGTAAAGCAATGCTGTTTCTTTCTTGTAATTCAGGGCAATTGATTCATCTAAAAATTTGATGGCCTTGTCAAACGATTTCGATTGATAGGCACAAACAGCCATGTTGTAAACCATAGCAGTATCTTTAGGTTCAGTTCCCCATTTACTTAATGCTTGTTCATAAAGTTGAAGTGCTTTCGGGTAATCTTTGGCCCGAAGGGCATCATTCCCTTCATTCTTAAAATCAATTGCTGTTTTCTCATCTTGTGCAAATCCGGCCACAATTCCAAAACAAAACGCAAAAGCTAAAAAAAATCGTTTCATACAGTTATCACTTTTTAAGGGTTTTCGATAATGTTTTATTTCATCTGAATTTTACAGGAGTCCAAAAATAACAATTAAGAATAAAAAACCTAAGAATAAATTAACACAAATCGAGTTTTTTATCCTGCCTTTGTAAACTTTTACAATTGACCATTAAGGATTAAACATATCAGGCGTAAAATATCCAAGAATACTTTGTGCCATTTCCTGCCCTGTTTTTGCCTCCTGATTTTCAGGCTCGATATCCAGAACCTGTGAAAAATCGTTCATGGCATTTCCCCATTGCTGCATTTTGTAATGAATTCTTCCACGCAGCAAAAGCGCCTGAATATCAGTTTTGTCATTATCAATTATACTCGTTAATAGTTTATGGGCCGAAACTAAATCATGCCTTTCAAAAAGTTGCTGTGCATTTTGCAAATCGCTGTTCATAGTTCATTCATTTAATCGGCTCTTGAAACCGAAATAACTCCATTGATACTTTTCAGTTTATTCATCAGAAAATCGAGGTGATCAAGGCCATTCACAAAAATACGCAGCGTACCTTCAAATTCTCCGTTATTCGAATCTATACTTATCGAACGCATTTGCACCCCAATGTCTTTTGCCAAAACATGCGATATCTGGGCTACGATTCCCATTTCATCGGTTCCTGAAACGCGGATAGTTGCCTGGAAAGAAGATCTCTTCTTGGTATCCTGCCATTTAGCTTTAATGATACGGTACGGATAGCGCTCGAACATTTGCGGTGCATTCGGACAAGATGTGCGATGAATCTTTATTCCCTCGCTAATGGTCACAAAGCCAAATATCTGATCGCCAAAAATAGGATTACAACATGGAGCCAGCTTATAAATTACATTCTTAATGTTGTTGTCGATCACCAGGTAATCGTCGCCTCCTCCAAATTCAAGCTCCTGAACCTTGTCTTTAGGCAACATTTCGGTAATGAGCTGCTTGGTTGTTTCCTCCTTTTTACCAACCAGCAAATCCTTAATTTCCAGCGTGTCTATTTTGCCTGTAGCAATGTTGTAATACAAATCCTGGGCAAGTTTTAGCTTATAATTTTTTAAAAGCTTCCGAATACCATCATCATTAAACTCAATTTTCCAGTTTTTAACTTTCCGGAGCAAAATTTCTTTGCCTATTTCTGCCTGACGTTTTACTTCCTCATTCAGGCTGGCCCTGATCCGGTTTTTGGCTTTTGTGGTTACCACAAAATCGAGCCAGTCCATTTTAGGACGCTGATGGTTGGCCGTATCCACCACGATCTGGTCGCCATTTTGTAATTTATGGCGAAGCGTCACATTTCGGCCATTTACTTTTCCTCCAACGCACCGATCGCCAACTCCCGAATGAACTTCATAGGCAAAATCGAGCAAAGTAGCTCCTGCAGCTAATTTCTTAAGATCGCCCTTTGGAGTAAACACGAAAATCTCGTCGGCATAAACATTCATTTTAAAATCGTCAATGAAATCCACCACATTCATTTCCGGATTTTCAAGTATCTCACGAATATTGGCCAACCACTTCTCCATTTCCGAAGAGCCTGTTCCACCTTTGTATTTCCAATGTGCAGCCAGTCCCTTCTCTGCAATTTCGTCCATGCGGCGTGTGCGTATTTGTACTTCGACCCACTTGCCATGCGGCCCCAAAACGGTGGTATGAAGCGACTCGTAACCGTTTGATTTGGGAATAGTGATCCAGTCCCTCATCCTTTTCGGGTTCGACTGATATTCTTCAGTAACTACCGAATAAACCTGCCAGCAATCAGATTTCTCGCTGGCTAATTCTGAATTGAGTATAACCCGAATGGCAAACAAATCCATCACCTCATCGAAATCAACATTCTGAGCCTGCATTTTTCGCCAAATAGAGTTGATCGATTTGGTCCGGGCTTTCATATCAAACGAAAACCCTCTGGCTTTCAGCTTTTCCTCAATGGGCTTTACAAATTCGGCTACAAAACTGGCTCGTTCACGATCGGTTTCCTTCAGCCGGGTTGCTACAACATTATAGGCTTCGGAGTTTTGATATTTGAGGCATAAATCAAGCAACTCCGAATTAATGTAATACAATCCCAGACGATGTGCCAACGGAGCATACAAATACGATGTTTCGACCGAGATTTTCATTCTAACCTCTGGAGTTTGCAAATCGAGTCGGCGCATTACCTGCATTCGATCGGCAATCTTAACCAGAATGACACGCACATCCCCAGCCATTGCCAGCATCAGCTTACGGTAATTTTCCGAGTGAAGCTCGACCGTATCGGTACCCATGGCATTGATTTTCGACATTCCATCCAGAATAGAGGTTACCGATTTGCCAAAACGGGTTTCGAGCTCTGCAGCACGTTCCTTCTGGTAATGAACATTGTGGAGCAAGGCGGCAATCACCGAATCGGTTCCCAAACCAATTTCCTGAACAACCACTTTGGCCACCTCAATGCAATGAATGACAATGTTTTCACCCGATTCCCAACACCTATCTCCAAAGACTTCATAAGTCAGATTAAAAGCATCCTGAATCCGTTGATGATCTTTTTCCGGAAGATTGGCTTTACAAATCTCGAAGAAACCGGCAAAAGCTGTTTCGATTGCTAATGTCATTATGAGCGAATTTTCTTAGTTAAACTTTACTTCAACAACCGCGACTGATTGTCGCACAATACTCCGGTTACAGACTAAAGTCTCCGGCAGCTTCAGGCTGATAGCTGATTCCGTCGATCCTAATCTTCTTTATTCCACCCGGAACCATCCATTCAATCAGGTCTCCTACCCGAAAACCGATAAGCGCAGTTGCAACCGGCGAAAAAATTGATACTCTTTTAGCCTTGAAGTCAGCTTCCTCCGGATATACAATTTTAAACTCCTGCTGACGGGGTTCACCCTCGAACGAAATTTTCACGACTGAATTCATGGTCACAACATCCGCAGGAATATCCCGTGGTTCGACCAAGGTTGCCGATTCAAGTTCGGCGATCAGCTTTTCTGCTTCTGCAGCTTCAATGGTTTTCCGCTGCCGGGCTTCTTTAATGTGTTTCTGAATTCTCAGATAATCCAATTTGTTTAAAATAATCTTCTTCATAACTTTTTTATATACGTTTATTTAATGTATGCGTTTTGGCACTTTGTACAAAATAAAAAAGGCTGCCTGATGGCAGCCTTTTCAAATATCTAGTTTATGAAAATTTACGCTGCTGCATTTGGATCAACAAAAACACGCTGTCCTAATTCACGATCCATCATAAAAATGCCATTGCCCTGGCCGTTGATGAGTTTCAGGGTTTGAAGAATTTTTTCCACATTGGCTTCTTCCTCCACCTGCTCGTCAACAAACCATTTCAGAAAACTTTGTGAGGCATGGTCGCTGGCTTTAATTGAAACATCAACCAGATTATTAATCAGTGAGGTGACGTGCATTTCGTGAGTCAATGTTTTTTCGAATACATCAACAATGCCGTTAAAATCAACAGGAACCTGAGCAACCGCCTTTAAAGTTACACGTCCGCCACGTTCGGTTATGTAGTTGAAAAATTTAATCGCATGGGCAGATTCTTCCTGATACTGTATTTTCATCCAGTGAGCAAAACCCGAAAGTCCCATATCCTCGAAATAAGCAGCCATTGACAGGTACATATATGCTGAATAAGTTTCAGCATTAATCTGCTCATTCATTGCGTCTAATACATCTTTTTTTATCATAGCAAATTTGTTTTTTCTATTTCCCTAAAAGTACAAAATTTTACCATAAACAAAACCAATTCACTGCAAAGGAAAGTTTTATTTGGCAATATTTCAAATTTAGCTAACAATTCAACCATTAAAATCAAGATTAAATTTCTGCTTTAATTCATAAAGCTCCGGATTCTTCTGCATCATCATCTGCAACTTCTCCGAATCAGAAAAGATCATTCGATCCGACTCCACTTTTTCCAAACGGGTGTTCAGTTCAATGCCATCATTACGGAGCTCAGATCGAAGCCACGATACCAACTCGGGTTTAATCAGCCTGATTTCTTCTTCCTGAACTGAATTACCAATTCGCAGTAAAAGCTTATTTCCATCGGTTAATTCGGGAACAGCAGAAAGTGTTGAACGGAGGTTTGGACGATCGGCAATTTGAGTCAGATATTCATTCCACTTGGCTTCCAGCTGATCTGGCGTAAAAGGCTCAAACCGGTTTTCCTGATACTGACTGAAAATGGTTTTCTGCTCCACTTCAGAATCCTTCTTTTCTGCTGTATTTCCGGAAAGAGCATCCTTAATGGAAGGGGTAAAAGAAGTACCGATTTTGCGCAGAACTTTTACTGTCGGAACCTTTTCCTCGGGTTCGGAACGTTGCACTGAAGCCGGATTCGAGACATTTGCCGGTTGTGACTGACCTCCCGATGTCGGCTGATTTTGCAGCACTTCTCCGCTAAAAATAGGAAGAAGTGCTTCATCATCCTGACCGTCAGCTATTTTTTTTTTAAGGTAAGCTGGGCTATTTTGATGATAGACAACTCAACCAGAAGTCGCTTGTTTTGGCTTGCTTTATACTGAAGATCGCAGTCGTTGGCTATTTGCAGCGCATCAATCAGAAAACCGCTATCGCAGCCGGCAGCCTGAATTTTGTATTTCTCACGGATTTCGCCACCCACTTCAAGCAGCTGAATGGTTACCGGATCTTTGCAAACCATCACATCCCTAAAATGCGAACTCAGTCCGGTAATAAAATGATGACCATCAAATCCATGATCAAGAATTTCATTGAAAAGCAGCAAACTACCAGCTATATCATTCTTCAAAAACAGATCAATCAACCTGAAATAATAGTCGTAGTCGAGTACATTCAGGTTCGAAATCGCATCTTTATACGTGATTGATTTTCCGGAAAAGCTTACAATCTGGTCGAAAATTGACAAGGCATCGCGCATGGCCCCATCGGCCTTTTGCGCAATCACGTTCAGCGCTTCACTTTCAATCAAAACATTTTCACTCTGAGCCACATGTGCCAAATGTCCTGAAATGTCGCTGATTTTAATCCGGTTAAAATCGAAAATCTGACAGCGCGACAATATCGTCGGGATGATTTTATGTTTTTCGGTTGTTGCCAGAATAAAAATAGCATGACGTGGCGGCTCCTCCAACGTTTTCAGAAATGCGTTGAAAGCAGCTTGCGACAACATGTGAACCTCGTCGATGATGTATATGCTATAATGTCCGATCTGCGGAGGAATACGAACCTGATCAGTCAGGTTACGAATATCGTCAACCGAGTTATTCGAAGCAGCATCCAGTTCGTGAATATTATACGAGCGGTTACCATTAAATGCCTTACACGATTCACATTGGTTACATGGTTCAATGCTGGCAGTCAGATTCTGACAGTTGATGGTCTTGGCAAAAATACGGGCACACGTGGTCTTTCCAACGCCACGAGGACCGCAAAAAAGGTAAGCATGGGCCAGCTGGCTGTTTTTAATCGCATTTTTCAACGTCGATGTAATGGAAGCCTGTCCCACCACTGTCTGAAACGTATCGGGTCGGTATTTTCGTGCTGATACAATAAAATTCTCCATAAAACTTCCTGAATTGAACGACCAAATATACAAATTCTGACCTAACCGCAAGGTTAAACTTATTAACACTCCGAGCTCCGGAAGTATATTTTACCGGATGGCGTAACTGAAAAAAACTTTTCTATGATCAGGTTGTTTACTTCTAAAAATTAAAACTAAAGACCCATGAAAAAACGAATAATTTTATTACTGACCTTGGTGATATTTACAACTTTGGGCTTTGCTCAGAAGTCATTTTACGATTTTAAGGTTAAAGACATCAACGGAAAAGATTTTGATCTCTCGTCGTTGAAAGGGAAAAAAGTACTGGTGGTAAACACAGCTTCAAAATGCGGTTTAACTCCGCAATACAAACAACTTCAGGAATTATACCAATTGTACGGAGGGAAAAAATTTACCATCATCGGATTTCCAGCCAATAATTTCAAGGAACAGGAACCCGGAAGTGACAGCGAAATAGCTGAGTTCTGCGAGAAGAACTACGGAGTAACTTTCCAAATGATGTCTAAAATATCAGTCAAAGGTGACGATATGCATCCTCTTTACCAGTGGCTGACTCAAAAAAGCAAAAACGGCGTATTGGATTCAGAGGTAAAATGGAATTTCCAGAAATACCTGATTGACGAAAAAGGTCATTTGGTAGATATGGTTGAACCTAAAGTAAAACCAGACGATGAAAAAATCCTGAGCTGGATAAAAAAATAGAGATTTTAAGAATATGGGAAAAGCGGCTTTCTAACGAGAACCGCTTTTTTTTTATTTCTTAACTAGGCAGATGGGCTATTTCAATGCTTGTCTGTACGTTTCAATTGCTCTGTTCCGAGCCATTGTGTGATCAACAATTGGTTTCGGATAAGTTGGCGTATCAAATTCGGAGACCCATTTTCGAATGTATCTCAAATCAGGATCAAACTTTTTGGTCTGCAAATCGGGACTAAAAACCCTAAAGTATGGCGCCGCATCGCACCCCGAGCCACTCGCCCACTGCCATCCGCCATTGTTCGAAGCCAGCTCAAAGTCGAGCAGTTTCGATGCAAAATAGGCTTCGCCCCAACGCCAGTCAATGAGCAAATGTTTAGTCAGAAAACTGGCCACCACCATTCTCACTCTGTTGTGCATATAGCCAGTCTCATTCAGCTCGCGCATTCCGGCATCTACCAGCGGATAGCCTGTTTGTCCGTTGCACCAGCGATCAAATTCCTTCTCATCGTTTCGCCATGGAATAAAATCGTAAGCAGGCTTAAACGATTTCCCTTCCACATGCGGGAAATGCCACAAAATATCCATATAGAAATTTCTCCAGATCAGCTCGTTCAGGAATATTTCCGAATGATTCCGTGCGAATTGAGTCAATTTTCGTATGGACACTGTTCCAAAACGCAGGTGTATTCCCAACCTGGAAGTACCATTTTCAGCCGGAAAGTCGCGCCTCTCTGCATACTTTTCTATCAGGTACTGATCAAAGCTCTTCGGGGGAAATGAAACCGACTGAACCTTGTATCCAATTTCACTTAACTCAGGAAAGTAATCCGACGAAAGGTGTTTCAGCTTATAGAGAAACTTCTCGCTCTCGTAAAAGCGCAGGTCGTGCGTCATCAGTTTTTCTTTCCAGCGTTTGCTATAGGGCGTAAACACCGTATAGGGAGAGCCATCTGCCTTAACCACTTCGTTTTGGTGAAAAATAACCTGATCTTTGAAACTATGAAACTCGATTCCTTTCTCATGAAGAAACCGGGCAACTTTCTGATCGCGGCTAATCGCTTGAGGTTCATAATCAGTATTGGCAAAAACGCGCTGAATGGTAAATTTCACAGCCAGTTGTCCAAAAACAACCTCCGGAGATGAAAAATAAACCTGCAACCCACTGTTAAACTTACGAAATTCGCGGTCAAGCTCTTTCAGGCATTGATGAATAAATGTCAGGCGTGGATCTTCAGGATTGGGGAAGTGCCCCAGAATAGCCGGATCAAAAATAAAGATTGGTACAACCGGAAGTCCAGCAGATAAAGCCAGGTACAACCCATTATTATCATCAATCCGCAAGTCGCGGCGAAACCAAAAAATATTCACATTTTCCATGATTCCGGTATTTTTTAAAAACATCTCCAGATAACCCATATCGTGCCAAACATGTTCAGGATATGGCAGCAAAAACTGCGGAATTAGCCATTTGAATTGCCTCCTGCACAGCTTTGGAGATAGGTGTTTCCGGTAATTTTTTCAACTGTTTGCGGGCTTCTTTTCGTCTTGCCCGATCAGGAAAAATACGCGACAGAAGATTACTTTTTTCAACCATTACAGCCAAAATCAACGAATCGTCCGACGAATCAAACAGCCCCAGCGAAGTCTGTTCCACTTCCATCCGAATATGCTCAACGAGCTCCCTGTCCGACAAATAAACCTTTTCATAGGGTATAAACAAGATTCGTTTTTCCTCCGTCCGAAGCACATGCTTACGAACCAAATCGCGGATAAATAACTTTTGTACTTTTCTTCCCCTGACATTAAACCACGAAATCCAGCTTCTCAATTTCCGGGCTTTTTGGCGATGGCGGATGTGAGACAAAAAAAACTCGTAAATCTTGTCATCCTGAACTGTTGGATTCATGAGATGAACCACTCCATTCTCTATCGCAATCAGTTCTTTTTTCATCAACTCAACAAATACAGCAGCCGTCACCGTCATGCTCAATGCAGAAGAAGCGCTCAGCAAAATGCCGCCATTCTTTGGATTAACAGCCAGACAAAACAACTTTTCACTCAATTTTAATGATCTGTCCATTTTGTTAGATTTGATTTTTTGAGTTCATTTACACCCAAGTAAATTTAATCATTTCGACGAATGAAACGAGGTTTTGCAAGCGATAATAATTCGGGAATTCATCCCGAAATTTTAGAAGCCATCTCTGAAGCAAACGCTGGTCACGCCGTTGGTTACGGTGGCGATAATCTGACTGGTCAGGCTATCGAACGATTCAAAAATGAATTTGGAGAGAACACCGATGTTTATTTCGTTTTTAACGGTACCGGAGCAAACGTATTGGGATTATCCACCTTAACCCGCTCCTATCATTCCGTTATTTGTGCCGACACAGCTCACATTCAGACCGATGAATGCGGAGCGCCCGAAAAATTTACCGGATCGAAACTGTTGCCTGTCAAAACCTGCTGCGGGAAAATTACTCCTGAAGAAATTTCAAAATACCTGCACGGATTTGAGTTCGAGCACCATTCTCAACCAGGAATCATTTCCATTTCTCAGGTTACCGAAATGGGGACTGTTTACTCTGTCGATGAAATAAAAGCAATCAGCGCACTCGCCCATCAGCACGGAATGTTCCTGCACATGGACGGTGCACGAATTGCCAATGCCGCCGTTGCCCTTAATCTTCCATTCCGAACTTTTACGGTTGATGCCGGAGTAGATGTTCTGTCGTTTGGAGGCACAAAAAATGGGATGATGCTTGGTGAAGCAGTTCTCTTTTTCAATCCCGAATTGTCGAAAAACGCCAAATACATTCGCAAGCAAAGCATGCAACTGTATTCGAAAATGAGGTTTGTGAGTTCTCAGTTTCTGGCCTATTTCAACCATGAACTCTGGAAACGCAATGCCATACATGCCAACCAGATGGCCAAACTCCTCGAAGAGAAAGTAAAGGAAATCCCGGCTGTAAAGCTCACTCAAAAAGTGGAAGCGAATGGTGTTTTTGCCCTCGTACCTCCGGAAATTATACCCCGGCTTCAGGAGAAATATTTCTTCTACTTGTGGGACGAAAACCGTTCCGAAGTGCGATGGATGACTTCGTTCGACACCCAGGAAGAAGACATTCACAACTTTGTGAATCTGATAAAATCGATGGTTTAAATGCCTCTGTTTAAATACTATCCCAGAAATTTCGGCCCTATTGATCAGGACGTTGAAAAAAAGATTTTCAAGTACAGTCTTTTATTCCCGGTTATCTTCGTGGGACTGCTCTGGATTGTGAAAATTGCTGAAAATTCTTTCGCTTTAAATCTGACGACCTACGGTATTTTACCACTGCAGGCGGAAGGACTGCCCGGAATTTTGTTCTCCCCGTTTATCCATAGCGACTACAAGCACCTCATATCCAACTCAGTTCCATTCCTGATTTTATCTTTCACCCTGCTTTACTTTTACCGAAGTCTTGCTTATCGCATATTTTTCCTGATTTACCTGCTTTCCGGTTTGTGCGTATGGCTTGGAGGCCGCGAATCGTGGCACATCGGAGCCAGCGGACTGGTTTACGGGCTGGCATCTTTCCTGTTTTTCAGCGGCGTATTCAGGCGCGACATGAATTTACTGGTCATAAGCATTATTGTAGCTTTTCTTTACGGTAGTATGTTCTGGGGTATATTCCCCATATTTCCTGAAATTTCGTGGGAAAGCCACTTATGGGGAGCAGCCAGCGGACTGGTTTTATCCATTTATTACCGACACCACGGACCTGCACGGCCGGTACCAAGCTGGGAAAATGAACCCGATGACGACACAACGGAAGAACAAGAACTTAACGAAGAAATAACGCAACAAGATACAACCCATGATGATGCGGTGTAAGAAAAAGTTCTATATTTGCCACCCCATATTAAAGAAGTTCTAAAATAATGATTAGCAGAAGAATAATCCGGATCAAGGTATTACAAATTTTGTACGCGTTCTTTACTTCGCCCGAAGCATCCATCAACAACACCGAAAAAGAGCTGCTGTTTAGTTTGCAGAAAACCTACGACTTGTATCACCACCTGATGAGCCTTGTTCTCGAAATCGAAAAATTCGCCCAGGATCGCATTGATCTGGGATTGAAAAAATTTCGCCCGTCCAGCTCCGACCTTTCACCCAATACCCGCTTTGTTAACAACAGGCTGATTCACCAGCTAAAACACAACATTTCGCTGAATAAATACCTCGAATCAAATAAATTGAATTGGGTTGACCACCAGGAACTGATCCGGAAATTATACCTCTCACTCATTGACCAGGATTTCTACAAGGAATACATGGCATCGCCCACCAATACGTATGCCGACGACCGCAACCTGGTAGATGATATTTTCAAATACATTATTTTGGGCAACGACGACATTGAAATGTTGCTCGAAGAACAAAGCATTTACTGGAATGATGATCTTGATTTTGTGGTAAGCATGATCCTGAAAACATTCAAAAGATTCAAGGAATACAGCGACGAAACACAGTCATTGCTTCCGATGTACAAAGATGAGGAGGACCGTCAGTTTGCCAAGGATTTATACCGAAAAGTGGTTGTTAACCATACCGAAAACATGGCATTGATTAAACAACATACCGTCAACTGGGATATTGAACGTATCGCTTTCATCGACAACCTGATCCTTGAACTGGCGCTTACCGAATTCCTTTACTTTCCGTCAATTCCCACCAAAGTTACAATGAACGAATACATTGAGCTTTCCAAATATTACAGCACCGAAAAAAGCCGGAATTTCATCAACGGAATTCTTGATAAAGCTTTGAAAGACCTCAAAAAAACAAACAAAATCATTAAAGCTGGTCGTGGTTTAATCGGAGAAGACGAAGAATGAGGACAAGTTTCAGGTTAAAACTTATTGTGTTGATGTTTGGATTACTCCTTGGCTCGTGTAATTCGGGAGTAAATAAGGCGAAACCGGCCGATAAAACAGACGAATCGGGAGTTGCCAAATTTGTCTTTTCCGAAGAAATCCATAATTTTGGTTCGCTCAAGGCCGGAGAATTGGTTTCGTTCACTTTTATTTTCAAAAATGAAGGGACCAAAACACTGGAAATTACCGGAGTTGACTCGGGTTGCGGATGTACAGAGGTTAATATTCCAAACAAAAGCATAGCTCCCGGACATGAAGGTCAAAT
>CAYRBM010000133.1:0-14634 GCA_964422425.1 uncultured Odoribacter sp. | reverse complement strand
GGCTTCAAAGGCAACGGCGGGCCCTTTTCTTTGATTGAGCTGAAAGTAATTCAGGAAGTAATCACCCTCCTCGTTTTCACGGTTTTCTCGCTGGTTTTATTTAAAAACGAAAGCTTCCGGTTTAACCACCTGATTGGCTTTGTATTTCTGGTACTTGCTGTTTATTTTATCTTCAAAAAATAGAACTACTTCCCGCTGCTTTTTAAACGGCTGGCATAAAACTGCTCGAGAATTGAACCATCGTTGGCCTCTTTCGACAATGTTTCGATGGTATTTGCCGGAACATTGCATAGGTCGAGCACAATGAGGCCGTCGAGACAATTATTAAACAACGGATCGACATTGAAACCGATAATCTTAGCGTTCAGTTTGATGTATTTTTTCAGTAGAACCGGCAAACCCGAGTTCAGCTCATCCACGTCGCCAATGAATTTATCGAGCGAATTAATGTCATTATCCATCGTCTGCATCACCACATTCAGGTTCTGATCGACAGTTTTAAACTTGTACGAATTGCGCGGGGTAATGCTTTTTGCCAGTTTCCAGTCGAAATGGTGAGCCATGATGAATTTGATGATCATCTCTTTTGATGTTTTCGAATAATCGTCGCTCACACTTACAGGGCCCATCAAGTAACGATATTCAGGATTTTTTAGGGTGAAATACAAAATTCCCTTCCACAACAAAAACAGAGGCATTGGCTTTTTCTGGTATTCAGGAACCACAAACGAACGCCCCAGTTCCATCGTCTGCTTCAGCATTTCCTGCAAATCGTCTTTAATTCGGAACAGACTTTGAATATAGAATCCCCTGACACCAAATTTGTGCATGATTTCGGCTCCTTTGCCAATCCGGTATGCTCCGGCAATCATTTCGGTTTCGGTGTCCCAAATAAACAACTGATTGTAATACAAATCAAACTCATCGAGGTCGATACTTCGGTTGGTCCCCTCTCCTACCTGCCGGAAAGTGATTTCGCGCAAACGGCCAATCTCCATCAAAATGTTTGGAATCCGTTTCGAAGGAGCGCAATAAACCGAGTAATTCTTCAATTTGAACAACAGGAATTCACTGCTCAAATCCTGAAGTTCATGGAGTATTTTTTCGTGAGAGACCGGTTCAGCAACAGGTTCTATTTTCTGCTGCCGCTTCAGCGAATAATTAAAAAACCGTTTGACTTCAATCTTCGAACTAAGCAAATAAGTTTTTGCCCGCAAATAACGTCCGTACTGGTAGGTATCCGAAAAACGATCCTGATACTCAACCGAGATTGGATTTCCTATCCTGATTTTAATTGGCTTCTTGCGCTGATAAAGTATTTCGGTCGGAAGCTTCATGCTTTTCAGGCTGGGATGAATGTTGCTCATCAGGTAAAAAAGGCGGCTGTTGTTTCCCTGAAAATGCACGGGAACCACCGGCACCTTCTGCTGTTTGATAAATTTAAGCACCGAATATTGCCATTGTTTGTCAGAAAGAACATGGGTATGATCAAACTGCGAAACCTCTCCGGCCGGAAAAAAGCAAACCAATCCGCCATTTTGAAGGTATGCGGCAGCCTTCTCCATTCCTGAATTGGCGGCACGTTTCTCCCCTTTTCGCTGAACAAGCTGTTCTTCCAGAAAAAAATCGCTGATCGGATCAATTTTCTGCAGCAAATTGTTTGACACAATCTGAATATCTCGGCGCACCTGACTAAGAATTTTCAGAAGCAAAATGCCTTCCAGTCCGCCAAACGGATAATTGCTGACCACAACAGCTGCACCCGATTTTGGAATACGTTTCTTCAATTCTTCCTCGTCAATCAGGTAATTGATCTTCAAAATCTTGATGAGTTCATCAACAAATTCAAGTCCTTTCTTATCGCCAATCTGGTTGTAAACACGGTTAAGCCGGTCGAACCGCAACAAAAACATTAGAAAACGGGCAAATGGTTCGCCCCCGATGTAGCTAAGTTTTGGGTTGGCTTTGAGAATGTCTTTCGGTTTAATTAGTTCCATATCCTGCTAAATAAGGTTTTTATTTTGGATAAGAAGCTCTTACATTTTCCTGACTGTACTTGTCATTTCAGGAAAAAGAATGCTTAAAAATGAACATTTTTTTTGGTCATTTGTAGAAGGTTTAGCTTAATTCGCATAAAATTTTCAAACATTGAACATACTTTATCAGAAATACGACATCAACAAGTGGTTGCCAACAACCAATAAAGAAGTGGAACAACGCGGCTGGGACAGCATCGATGTAATTTTATTTACCGGCGATGCCTACGTCGATCATCCGTCGTTTGGGGCTGCTGTGATTGGACGCATCCTGGAAGCCGAAGGGCTGCGGGTCGCCATTGTTCCGCAACCCAACTGGCAGGACGACCTGCGCGATTTCCGGAAATTGGGCCGCCCCAACCTGTATTTTGCAGTAACTGCCGGCAATATGGACTCGATGGTAAACCACTACACGGCCAACAAGCGCCGACGCTCGGAAGATGCCTATACGCCCGGTGGACGGGCAGGCGCCAGACCCGACTATGCTGCTACCGTTTACTGCAATATCCTGAAAAATCTGTATCCCGATGTGCCACTGGTGGTTGGCGGTATTGAAGCCTCGCTTCGGCGGGTAACCCACTACGATTACTGGAGCGACCGGCTGAAACCTTCCATTCTGGTGGATTCGAAAGCAGATATGCTTTTTTATGGCATGGGTGAAAAGTCGATTTTGGAATACACCCGTTTGATGCAAAAAGGAGTTACTCCCGAAAAGCTGACCAACATTCCGCAAACGGCTTTCCTGACTGGAAAAGGCGAAGAATTTGTCACCAATAAAAAGTGGAACAGCATCAAACTGTATTCGTACGAAGAGTGTCTTGAAGACAAGAAAAAATATGCCAAGAACTTCATGCACATCGAGGAAGAGTCGAACAAGGTGGAGGCGAATGTCATCATTCAGGAAATTGGCGATCAGCAGGTGGTTGTGAACCCGCCCTGGCCACCGTTGGAAGAAAAGGAAATCGACCGTTTTTACGATCTTCCGTTCACACGCCTTCCCCACCCCCGCTACAAAAACAAGGAAGACATTCCGGCGTACAACATGATCCGCCACTCGGTCAACATTCACCGCGGATGCTTTGGTGGTTGCACCTTTTGTACCATTTCTGCCCATCAGGGAAAATTTATAGCCAGCCGGTCGGAACAATCTATCCTGAAAGAAATTGACCAACTGGTGCTGATGCCCGATTTCAAAGGATACATTTCAGATTTGGGCGGTCCGTCGGCCAACATGTACAAAATGAAAGGCATACACGAGGAAATTTGCCGAAAATGCAAACGCCCATCGTGTATTTATCCGGATGTGTGTAAAAACCTGAACATCGACCATCAGCCCATGCTCGATTTGTACCGAAAAGTGCGTCAGCATCCCGATGTGAAGAAAGCATTTATTGGCTCCGGAATTCGCTACGACATGATTTTGAAGGAAACCAGCGATCCGAAAGTGAATAAAAACAACATGGAATACCTTCGCGAAGTGATCAAACATCATGTATCCGGCAGGCTGAAAGTGGCGCCCGAACATACGTCTGATCAGGTTCTGGATTTGATGCGCAAACCATCGTTCAAACTGTTTTACAAACTGAACCGGGTCTTCAATGAAATCAACAAGGAAGAAGGCCTGAACCAGCAACTGATCCCTTATTTTATCTCCAGTCACCCCGGTTGCGAAAATGTTGACATGGCCAACCTCGCCGTTGAAACCAAGAAACTGGACTTCAAACTCGAACAGGTTCAAGACTTTACGCCCACTCCGATGACGCTGGCGACAGTAATTTATTATACGGGTTACCATCCCTACACCATGCAGCAGGTTTTTACGCCCAAAAGTCAGAAAGAAAAACTGGCACAGCGCAAATACTTCTTCTGGTACCAGCGCGAATACCATCAGGAAATTAAAAACGAACTGACCCGCCTGAACCGAAAAGATTTGCTGGATGGGTTATTTGGAAAAGCCTCCCCTAACCTCACGGATAGCCGGGACAAGCACTCCAAAGGAGGGGAACCTCGGAAAAGCAGGCATAGATAAATTTTCACTTCAACAGACAACTATCAATCCTTCAGTAATTCAATCCTTCAATCTACTTTCATGCGACACCTTAAAACAACCATCTTCGCCCTGTCTTTTCTTGTCTTGACTTCCTGTGCCGAACTTTCTCAACTGGCACAGAGCGTGGCAACACAAAACCTGCCGTTAACCAACGCCGAAATTGTGGCAGGGCTGAAAGACGCACTTCTGGTTGGAACCGACAGCTCGGTCAACCGGCTTTCGGTTGTTGACGGCTATCTGAAAGATCAGGCAGTGAAAATTTTACTTCCTCCCGAAGCCAAAACCATTACCGACAACCTTTCGAAACTTCCGGGCGGACAAAAGCTGGTTGACGATGTGATTGTTCGCATCAACCGCGCCGCCGAAGATGCTGCCAAAGGCGCCAAACCTATTTTCGTAAACAGCGTGAAGGAAATGACATTTACCGACGCTCTCCAGATTTTGAAAGGCCCGGATAACGCCGCTACCAGCTATTTCAAGCAAAAAACATCGGCACAACTGGGCGAATTGTATCGTCCGAAAATCAGGGAGTCGCTGAATAAAAACCTGGTGGCAGGCATTTCCACCCAACAATCGTGGAACGAACTGACAACCCAATGGAATAAAATTGCAGGCAGTGCGGTTGGAAGAATTGCTGGCATGAAACCCGTTGAAGTAAAACTGGAAGATTACCTGCTCCAAAAAGCGCTTGACGGACTTTTCCTGAAAATTGAAGAACGCGAAAAAGATATCCGCACCAACGCCAATGCCCGCGTAACTGCTATGCTGAAAAGGGTGTTTGGAAGTAATTTATAGGTTTTCATACCAGACACTGAATTCTTACGACTTTTTATTTGCTTATAACCAGACAATTACCTAAATTTCGTGCAAATTGAAAATTACCTTTTCAAAATGCACAAATTTATAAACCGAAATACAGAAAAATTTGTAATTCAAAACTTTAGCATTTTCCCGGCCGTTGCAATTTTAGGTTCAAGGCAGTGCGGAAAATCCACACTCGCTAAAATGATTGCGGGACAATTACCATCTTTTTTATATCTCGATTTGCAAGACCCGTCGGATTTGAGCAAATTATCTGACCCGGTTTTGTTTTTCGAAGCCAATTCTGAAAGTACCATCTGTATTGATGAAATACAGCTCGTACCTGAATTATTTTCGATATTACGCAGTATCATTGATAAAAACAGACGTAACGGTAGGTTTATTCTATTGGGATCAGCTTCGCGTGATTTGATCAAACAAACTTCTGAATCATTGGCTGGACGAATTGGACTAATTGAATTAACCCCATTTCTGATCGATGAATTAGGAATTTCAGATGATTACCAGCTTTCAAAATTCTGGCTTCGTGGCGGCTACCCTGACAGCTATATATGCCAATCCGACGATGACAGCAAACTTTGGAGAGAAAACTTTATTCGCACATACATTGAAAGAGATATCCCACAACTGGGTCTGCAAATTCCGGCACTACAATTAAGGCGGTTACTAACAATGTTAGCGCACAACCAGGGGCAACTGCTAAATTCGTCAAAACTTGGTGAATCGATGGGATTGACTCACCCAACTATCCGCAAATACATCGACCTCTTGGAACAAACCTTTATAGTTCGCACCTTGCAGCCACTGGAAACCAATGTAAAAAAGCGCCTTGTAAAATCGCCCAAAGTATATATCAGGGATTCAGGGCTTTTACACCGGCTTCTTCAAATCGACAGTTTTAATGACCTGATGGGAAATCCAATTTTTGGGCCATCATGGGAAGGATTAGTCATTGAAAACATTATCAGCAACTTTCGGGATTGGGATTTCAACTTTTACAGGACAGCAACCGGAGAAGAGTTGGATTTGGTAATGGTTAAAGGGGAAAAAACAATTGCTATTGAATGTAAAGCCTCCACTGCGCCAACTTTAACAAAGGGATTTTGGAATGCGATGGAAATTATTAAACCTGATAAGGCTTTCGTTATCGCGCCAATTTCTGGAAGTTATCCAATTAAAGAAAATATAACTGTTTGTGGATTGCTGGAATTTATAGGATTTGACCTATTGTAAAACCTGATCTAAACAAACAATCTCCCCTGCCAAGTATTCCGCTCTTCGAGCAGCTTTTCCAATTTGGCAGTAAATTCAAAGTTTTTCAGTCCCCAGCGGGGTGCAACCAGCAATTTATCAGGAGCCTCGCTCACAAAGCGTTCCACCACAATTGCAGGGTTCAGCAATTCGAGGTATTTCACACATAAATCCAGGTATTCATCCACCGTAAACATATTGAAACTCGCCGGATTTTCCTGAAATTCTTTATACATGCGCGTTCCCTTGTGTATTTGCAGTTGATGAAGCTTCAGGTTTTCAACCGGAAGTGATGAAATTACACGTGCCTGTTCCAGCCAGTCGGACTCGGTCTCACCCGGAAGTCCCAAAATAAGGTGAGCGCAATTGTGCAAGCCACGCCGGGCAGTTTCTTTCAGCGCCCAGGTCGATTCGGTAAAGCTGTGTCCCCGGTTGATTCGCTGAAGACTGGCATCCAGATGTGACTCGATCCCAAATTCGATCATCACATAATGATTTTCAGCCAATTCCTGAAGGTAATCCAGCACATCGTCATTCAAACAGTCGGGTCGCGTGGCAATCACCAATCCAATCACTTCGGGCTGTGCCAGGGCTTCGCCGTACAATTCACGAAGATTTTCTACCGGCGCATACGTGTTACTGTATGCCTGAAAATAAGCCAGGTATTTCATCGACTGATATTTTCGGGAGAAAAATTCAATTCCTTCTGCAATTTGCTGACCGACACTTTTTTCAAGGTGACAATACGCCGGATTGAACGTTTTGTTGTTGCAATAGGTGCAACCACCTTTCCCCCGGGTTCCGTCGCGGTTGGGGCAGGTAAAACCGGCATCGATGGATATTTTCTGCACCCGCCCGTTGAATTTCTTCCGGAAATAGCCGGAAAAATCGTTGTACCGCTTGCTGCTTCCCCAGGGAAATTGATTCATTAATAGAAAAGTTTAATGCCACAAAAGTAGTCCAATTTTCAGGCATCAAAGTATTCAGTCAATTAAAAGCGCCGAAAAAATCCGACGTTCAAGCAGATTCACATTTCGGGCGAAAAAATGACCCACACAAAAAAACAATCATTCAAACAATACTACAAAAGAATCAACACTCATTATTTCAACCACTTAAACCAACAAACCAACAAATCAACCTGTTAAAAACTCGTTTAAAACTTTTTGCCAAATAGAGATATAAGCCCCATTTTCCTTCTCCTGATTTTATAAATTTATACATCATTAAAAAAAGCAGCTATGTTTAATCCTGAAGATATCCAGCAAATAAAGAGCCGTGGGAGCCTGATTGCAACCGTTGAACAACAAATAAAAAACTTCCAAACAGGGTTCCCGTTTCTGAAACTTACCGAAGCAGCAAGTTACGACCGGGGAATTATGACTTTAACTCCCTCTGAAATAGAAAAATACATCGCCATCTATGATGCGAAAGTTGCCGAAGGATTAAGTATCCTGAAATTCGTACCGGCCTCGGGAGCCGCAAGCCGAATGTTTAAATCACTGTTCTCGGCGCTCGAAAAATTACAAAAAGGCAGTTCAGAGGATGAAATAAAAGCCGACAAGGAAGTTCATCAATTTCTGGAACAACTCAACCAGTTTGCTTTTTATGAAGACCTAAAAAAAATAGCTTCCACAGCAGCATCTTCAATCGAGGAAGCCACTGCGATTCAAATTCTGTCGTGGGTTTTGCTCGAACAAGGGCTCAATTACGGCAACCTTCCCAAAGGCTTGCTAAAATTTCACACGTATCCAGCTGGCAGCCGCACTCCGCTTGAAGAACACCTGGTTGAAGGGGCCATGTATTCAGGCAACGTTCAGAAAGAGGTACAACTTCATTTTACGGTTTCGCCCGAACATCAGGCACTGTTCGAGAAACATGTGAACGAAGTTCGCCCCAACTACGAACAATTATTTGGAGTTAGGTACAACATCAGTTTCTCGCAGCAAAAACCATCCACCGACACCATAGCAGTTACTCCTGAAAATGAACCTTTCAGGAACAACGATGGCAGTTTACTTTTCAGGCCAGCCGGGCACGGAGCATTGCTCGAAAACCTGAACGACCTGAATGCCGATCTTATTTTCATTAAAAACATCGACAATGTGGTGCCCGATGCACTGAAAAAACCGACGGTCGATTATAAAAAAGCGCTGGCTGGCGTGCTGCTCGACCTTCAGGACAAAATTTTCTACTACCAGAAAATGCTGAAAGAGCATCACATTTCCTCTCTTGAAAGTGCATTTTATGCCGAAGCGGCCAACTTTCTGGAAAACGTATTGAATGTAACCCCTCCTGAAAACCAGTACTACAGCGAGAAAGAAGAATTATACCATTATTTTGCCCAAAAATTCAACCGGCCCATCAGGGTATGCGGAATGGTTAAAAACCTTGGCGAACCCGGTGGAGGTCCATTCTTAGCACGAAACAGAGACGGCTCGGTTTCATTACAAATTGTAGAAAGTTCGCAAATTGATTTCAACAATGCCGAACAAGCCAACATCGCTCATCATGCCAGTCATTTCAATCCGGTTGACTTGGTTTGCGCGGTAAAAAATTTCGAAGGAGAAAAATTTAATTTACTGGAATTCAGCGATCCCGAAACCGGGTTTATTTCAGGCAAATCGAAAGACGGAAAAGAACTAAAATCTCAGGAACTGCCTGGTTTGTGGAACGGTTCCATGGCTGATTGGAACACTATTTTTGTTGAAGTTCCGATAGGAACATTTGCACCGGTAAAATCCGTTATCGATCTGTTACGAAAAGAGCATCAATGAAAATGACCCAAATCGAAAAGTATTCTTAAATTTGCAACCTTTAATCAGAGACTATGAACGAGGACGCGAGAGACAATTTTGAAGAAGATGACTTTCAGGAGGCAATAGCGCGTTTCAGGAAAATGGTAAAAACACGTACCTCAAACTATTTCGATGTTTTCGAAGTGGAGGGCATCGTGGACCATTTTTTAGAAGATGGTCGGATTAAACTCGCCAAAAAAGCGATTGAAACAGGTCTTCGAATTCATCCATCTTCCATATCGCTAAAAATTCGTCAGGCTCAGGTTTTTATGCATGAAGGAAAGTTGGAAGAATGTCTTGATGCATTAAAAATTGCCGAAAAAATTGAAACATCAGATCCCGATCTTTTCCTTACTCAAGGAGCAGCATACAATTTGCTTGGTGACGTTAACAAAGCTGTTGAAGCATACGAAACAGCGCTAAAGCTGCCCATTGAAGAACCTGACGAAACCCTTTATAACATTGGCGTTTCTTTCGGGCAAGCCGGTGAAACCCAACTAGCCATCAGGTATCTGGAAAAAGCTCATGAAATCAATCCTAAAAACGAAATAGTTCTCTATGAGCTTGGTTATTATTACGACCGGGACTCACAGTTCGAAAAGAGTATTGAATTTTACAACAAATATCTGGACATTGACCCATTCAATCATTCGGTTTGGTACAATGTAGGAATCACCTACAACAGGATGTCAATGTTTCAAAAAGCCATTGAAGCTTACGATTATGCCATCGTATTAAATGAAGACTTTCTTCATGCGCACTTCAATAAAGCCAATGCATTGGCTAATAACAATCAGTTTGACGAAGCAATAGATTGCTATCGAGAATATTTAATGCTTGACCAGCATAACGACGACGCTTATTGCTACCTGGCCGAGTGTTATCTGAATACCGACCGTTATGAAGAGGCACTCGAAAATTACCAGCGTGCTTTAAGTCTGAATGAAAACAACTCAAGCGCCTGGTACGGTTCCGGACTCATCATGTGGACGGAAGGAAAGTTATCCGAAGCCCAAACTTTTATCAAGAAAGCAATTAGCCTTGAAGAAGATAATCCTGATTTCTGGGCCATGGATGCCAGAGTTCATGCTGAAATGAATCAAATTAAGGAAGCCATTTCTTCGTTCGAGATGTCAACGCTGCTTGATCCTGAAAACATTGAAAACTGGCTCTCCTATTCAGAAATGTTTTATGATTTGAATGATATTGACCGTGCCATTATGGTTCTAAAAGCAGCTTGTAAAATCAATAAGGCAAACGCTTACCTCAACTACAGGCTAACGGCATACCTGCTCGATAAGAATGAAGAACTCGAAGCTGCCTGCCATTTTGAGCGGGCGTTGAAGATTGACGGCAGTAAACAAAATGAGTTATTCGAATTTTATCCTGAAGCACTTAAAATTGAGTCGATCAAAAAACTAATTTCTCAATACCAATCAACGAAACTTTAGACCAATGAATTTTCGATTGCCACACATGCCAGAAAGGCCGGCAAAACCTCGCAAGAATGGCCTGACTATGGTCATGGACAAAGGGTTAAGTCTGCGCGAAGCTGAGGATTTATGTGATATATCTGCTCCATATTGCGACCTGATTAAATTAGGTTTTGGAACTTCGATAATCACCAACCGGCTGCACGAAAAAATAAAACTTTACAAATCTGCCGGATTAAAACCATATTTTGGAGGAACACTTTTCGAAGCCTTTGCTGTTCGTGGAATGATTGACGAATACCGCCGTTTTCTGGATGAATATGAATTGGAAATGGTGGAAGTATCAGACGGAGTAATGGAGCTTGATCATGATCTTAAATGTCAGTACATCAGCAATTTTAGCAAAAATTACATCGTGCTTTCCGAAGTTGGCTCAAAATTGAAAGGAAAGGAGATTTCAAACGAGAAATGGATTGAATATATGCAAACTGAGCTTCGGGCAGGTGCATGGAAAGTAATTGCGGAAGCCAGAGAAAGCGGCAACATGGGCATATACAAAGATGATGGTTCGGCAAATTTTGAGTTAATTCTCGACATTAAAAAGGCACTTAATCCTGATTCAATTCTTTGGGAAGCCCCATTAAAATCACAACAAGTTTGGTTTATCAAATTACTTGGCCCCAATGTTAACCTCGGGAACATAGCAACTAACGAAATAATTTCTCTGGAAACATTGCGCCTCGGATTGCGCGGTGATACCTTACTGACCTTTATTCCCTGTAAGAATTTATAAAATTCAGTCACAGACAAAAGTGTAGTCTATACCACAAAAAAGGCAATAAAAAAACCCGCCGGGTAAGGTGTGAGGTAATTTTCCGGCGGGTGGTTAAAAATAAAATCGAATATACTATTTTTTACCCGAATCCTGAATCAGGCTGTTGTATTCCTTTTCAGTAATCAGGTTGGCCTCGTAGCCTTGCTTATTAATTCCTTTCGATAAGTTTTCAGGAGTATTTTTCCCTGTTTTATAAACAATTTTAATCGTGTTCGACTTCAGATCAACTTTCAGGTCCTTCACCCCTTTTTCAAACTTCAGGTAATTATTCAGGGTATTTTCACAATTGTGACAATCCATGTTTGTTTTAAAGCAAACGGTTGTCTGTTCATTTTTCGTTTCCTGTGCGTGAATATTGTTGATGCCAAGCACAGTAAAAAGGCTTACTAAAAAAAACAATCGTTTCATTCTATTTATGATTTAAGGTTATACGAATTCCGGCATAAAACTTACGCCCCATTACTGGTCCCCAGATTTGAGTGGCATCAAATTTCGGTCCGTAAGGATCATCGGCACCAATAACCGGATGGTCCTGCACGTAATCGAGCAGGTTTTCGACACCCAGGTAAACGTTCCAGTAACGGAAATATTTGGTTACCTGTGCATTCATCACCGTAAAAGCCGGAAACTCCTGATGAACTCCAATGCTGTTGCTTGGATTGCCCGGTAACCGCCCGCCACCGTTAAAATTAGCTGTATAATCGAACATCCACTTTTTCATGCGGTCGGAATAGTTGAGCGTAAACAGCGCTTTATATTTACTGGTGAGTGGTTTACGCAACAACTGTCCACCAATGGTCTGCCAGACATCATTGATGCGATAGGCTGTGGTGATATCCAACCGCGGCAACACTTCGTAGCGCACCTCCAATTGGTAACTATTGGCAAACGACTTCCCATCAAGCGGGGCAAGTAAAATCTGGCCCGCCGATGTTTCACGATCGACCACCAACTGATTTGAAAAATCAGTTCTGAAATATTCAGCAATCAGCGACAACGGACGCCCTGCAACCTGCACATCGTAAATAGTGCTTGCCCCGTAATTCCAGGCCTCTTCCAGAATTTGATCTTCAACAATACTGAGCGACCGTGAAGTTGCCAAAAGGAAACTGTTTTCGGCCATAATTCTCGGGGTGCGATATCCTTTTCCGGCAGATATGCGGAAATTCAGATGCTCGAAAGGCTCAACGCGCAGATGCAGCCTTGGGGTAAAAAACGTTCCCATAACGCTGTGAAAATCGGCACGTAGCCCCGCCATAAAAGTAACTTTCGGGCCGGGCTTGAGGGTATATTCGCTAAATAAACCCGGAACGGTTTCGTCGGTCGTGATTGCCGCTTGATTCAAAGTCTCGTCGGCCTGATCCAGAATAAAACTGGCGCCCGAATTCAGTGTGTGGACGCCCAACTCGTCAATCGAAAAGGTGTGGATCAGATTTCCATACCATGTTTTTTCTTTTCCTGAATACGAATTCAGCCCATAAAACGACGACATATCGTGATAAGTGGCATTCGAAATGAAGGCGACACTGTGGTGCGGATTAATGTCGTAGCCACCTTTAAAATAGAGCTCAAAGCGATCATTCTTCACTTCAACACCGTAGGGATTTGAGGCCGTACGAGCCATTCCTTCACGGAAACTCACCTGACCGCCAATCCGCTGCTCACCCAAGTAATGAACTCCGGCATGAAGCATAAAACCCTTTTCAGAAGTATATTTCCACTGGTTAAAAAGGTGGATTTGTTTCATCAGTGGCTCGTCGAGAAAACCGTCGTGATTGTGATCGATCCGGTTTTGAAAATTTTCGCCATGTATAAAAAATGCTGTTGAAGTTCGGTCGGACAATTTCAGCGAAACGTTCGAATTGATTTCAGTTTTTCCCTCAGCAGAGCCAAACAAGTTGAAATGAAAGGCTTCGTAGGCATCGGGTTTCTTAAAGCTGGCATTGATTTGCCCGGTAATCGACTCATAACCATTAACAACCGAGGCCGCTCCCTTAGAAACCTGAATCGATTCGAGCCAAGGCCCAGGAATGTAGGTCAGGCCATAAATGGTAGCCAGTCCTCTCAGGTTCGGGAAATTTTCGGTTTGCATTTGCGAGTAAATTCCATCGAGCCCCAACAGTTTGATCTGCTTGGCCCCGGTGATGGCATCCTGATACGAAACATCAACCGATGCATTGGTGGTGAAACTCTCCGACAAATTGCAACAAGCCGCCTTTTCAAGCTCAGCTCCATTAATATGTTCCGTGGTAATCGGGTTGATTTTAGAGATATATGAACCTTTTTTCTTTTGAACTACGGTAACTTCTTCGAGCTCACCGTGTCGTTGCAACACGACTTCAAGCTTTTCTTCTCCGTTCCAAGTAACGGTGTCGGTTTGATAGCCGACAAAACTAACAATCAACTGGCTTACGGTCTCATGCCTGACGATACTAAATACACCGTCTTCGTCGGCAATGGTTCCTGATGAAGTTCCGGCCCAGCTAATACTTGCCCCGGGCAAAGCAATTTTTTGATGGTCTTCCATTCCAAAGACCCTGCCTTTTACCGGATTAGCGAATGTTGCTAACGGCAAAAAAGCGAGTAAAAATAAAATAACTCGTTTCATTTTTCATTCAATAAATGAAATTAACAATTGGATTCAACTACAAGCTTGTCAACCAATTATGCAAAAAGAGCTATTTTACGCTGATTTAAAAAGTTGATTAGAAACCTCCCGACTAAATTTCGTTCCGGAGGAGAATATTCGCGCAGAAAAACAGGATTGACCTCGGGTAAAACCGGCTTCAAAATTTCGGATGCCGCCAGAACGGATTGAATTATGGCCGGTGCAACCAGATTCTTCGGGCCATTCATCTGCCCCAAATGATCGGTGAGTTTAAGTAAATTTACGGTAGGAGTATTACAGCCACATGCATGTTCAGGTATATTTTTCGATTCACCGCCGCAGCAACTATCCGTTTGGTCGGGCATATCGCAAAGTTCGACAGCTTCAAAAACTGAAACCTGGCTGTTCCCGGTGCAGGCGCAATGGGTTGTAAACAGGGTTATACCTGTTGTCAGCATCAGGTATAAAACTGCAAAAACAAAAATCCCTATCGACCTGAAATTATTCATGACACAAAAGTACGTTTCTGAAAATGAAAAGAAAAGAGGGTTTGAAATTATTAACAAAAGTCAATAAATCAGCATTAAGCAAGATTTCTGAAATTATAGTTACCTTTAGATTCTTAAAACGTTGCTGTTATGACACGATTTTTCAACTATTCGCTTCTGATTCTAATGTTTTTTTCGACACTGACAAGCTTTTCACAAGAGGAAACCACGTTGGTAAAACTAAATCAACAAGTTCCCGATTTCACGTTCGAAAAAGAAATGGGCAAAAAACAGAGTATTTCCGATTTAAAAG
>CAYRBM010000132.1:0-14644 GCA_964422425.1 uncultured Odoribacter sp. | reverse complement strand
ACTGGCGCAATCAGGATGCCCAAAACGAACAGGTTTTCGACACCGAGGCCGGTTATACCATTTTTAGCCGAAGACTAAAAGTTGAAGTACTAGCATATAGAACTTCAATTTGGAACCGGACTGACATCAGAAAATCGCTTTCATCAGTTGAAAATTCATTAAGTCTGATTAATGGCCTGGATGAAATTCACCAGGGAGTTGAGTTAAAAACCTCGTATAAAATCACCAGAAATTTTCAGTTTTACCTGAATGGTTCGTATGCCGACTGGAAATATTCAGGTGAAGCCACCGCCCGCCGACTGGATGATCTGACGACCAATGAAACGGTTACATTGCCAGTAGGTAAAGTATATGTGGGCAATGCTCCGCAGTTTACTCTTTTTGCTGAAGCCGAATACCGCTGGGCACATAATTTTTATGTCCGCCTGAATTACTACCGGGCCTACCGCATTTATGCCCCGTTCCAAATCTCTGATCTGCAAGGACTGACCGATTTTTCGGATTTTAACCAATGGAAACTTCCGGCCTACCAGTTACTTGGGGTAAGCGGAAACTACCTCGTCAAAATCAGGAAGCTTGGAGAATTCAATTTCATTTTTGGAGGCAACAACCTGCTCGACAGCGAATATATCGAACAGTCGATGACCAACATTCCGGAAGGTCAGCCGGGCTACACCTCCAATTTGGTGAATTATGGCACCGGAAGAACCTGGTTCGCCGGAATTAAAATGAGGTTTTGATTGGTGCCGCAAATTGCATTCGCGTTTTTTTATCCGAAGATTAAAAATCGCCGCACCCAATAGTCCCCATCTTTTCATTTGAGAGGTTGAGGTTTCATTTCAAAAAAATGGAAGGTTTCTGCCTGCCCCACTTTAATGTATCTCCGACTGATGACTGGTTTGGTTTTTCCATCTGAAAATTCTGCGATTAGCAAATAACCGCCTGCATCAGCAGGAAGATGGACTGCCACCGGAATATCTGTTCGCCCAACAGCCGCCAGTTTCACCGGAATGCTTTTCTCAAGAACCTGATTCCCTTTGGAATCGAGAAGCCTCAATTGGGTTGTTCCGGCAATTTCAGCGACCCTGTCATTGATTCCGGAGAGATTAAAAACCAACTCCGATCCGGGCTGGTGCGGTGCGATGTGTTTGGTGTAGCGCTCGTCGGTCAGGTTGATAAATGTTGCGACCGGCGCAAAGGCGTGCTGAAACCAGTTGAGCGTCGGCGAAGGTTTCAGATCGCGAATATCATCGACAAACCAGTCGCCCGTGTAACCGTAATTGTTGGCCAGATAACAAAATGCCAGCACCCCTGCCGCATTGGTGTTGCTGCGCAGCCACTCGGTTTCGAGCTGCATCCAGTAGGCCTGAAACTGTCGGTTTTGCTCTGATTTTGAATCGGCACCAAGATAATATCTGTAAAAATCGACCGTCAGTTTACTGGGCGTCCCGTTGCGCCATAACCAGACCCAGCCATATTCGTTGATGAGCTGAGCAGCGCCCGCTTCGTTCATTTTCTGAATCAGATCGGGCTTATAATCGAGGTTTCCAAGCGGATACGGATTTTTGTTGAAAGCGGGAATCGGTGTCCAGGGCATGGGTCCCTGGTACGGATGCGGCTCGTCCATTTCGTCGAGTGCCATCTGATCGCCGGTCATGTATCCGGCATCCCAAACCCGCGTCGGATCCAATTTTTTCAGCTCCGGAATGAGTTGTCCACCAATGTAATCGTCCCAGTTTTCGTTGATAGCATCCCAAATGGCAATGCTCGGATGACTTCCGTCGGCCCAAACCCAATCGGTGTATTCTTTTCGAATCTGGTCGTCCCAACCGTGGTTTTGCCAGTACAGCCATTCGTTCTGAAACAGCAGGCCATATTCGTCGGCCAGATCGTACCAAAAATCGGGAGCAATGCCCACACAAATGCGCATCATGTTCCAGTTGAGCTGTTTCGGATAATCCACCAGCAGCTTTTTCACCCAGTCGCGATCCCAAACCAGGTTCGAACAATCCGGGTCCTCAAAGAACCGTTGCAGGGTGACATTCGTTCCGCGAAGGATATATTTTTCGCCGTTCAGGTAAAAGAATTTGCCTTTCCGCGTAAAATCGCGCATTCCAAACTGCTTTTGAAAAATGTCTGACGTTTCTTTTCCCGTTTTCAACGTTGCTGTTGCCGTGTAAAGGAAAGGCTTTTCCGGTGTCCACGAGGTAAAGTTTTTGAGTGGTATTTCCAGAATAGCTTCGGATAAATTATCGCGTTTCGCCGAAAACTTACCGTTTTGAGTAGCCACCACTTTTCCTGAAAGCTTCTCGGCAACAACAATTTCCAGCGAAACCGAATCGTTCATGGCATCGCCGTAGAAAATCTGTGCCGGTTTAAAATTCCGGAGTTGCGCTTTTACTGTTACTTTTTGACCTGCAACTGACGGCAAAACCAACAGTCGGTTGACCCGAACTTGCCCGGTAAACGAAAGTTCCACATCGTCCCAGATTCCGGGCAGGTAATGTTCTTTTTCCTTGTCGGTTCCCCCGGCAGCTTCCGAAGGCAGCCAAACACGGTCGCCCACTTTGATCAGGATTTCATTCTCGGCACCAAATTTCAGTACATTCTTCACCGGAAACTCAACCGGCGTATAACAAGCCACCGAGGTTCCCATATCCAAACCGTTCACATAAATCTGGGTCACATATTGACTTTTTTTCACCGAAATCACTGCTTCCCGGCCTTCCATCTCTTTCGGGATAAAAACTGACTTTCGGTACCAACTGTAGAGCGGCGTATAATCGATGTTGTACAGATTGTGCTGATCTTTCAGTTCAACTTTATCGGCCCGCTTGAAGAATTTGTCGTAGTCCTCTATTTTCGGCTCTGCCAAATGCACAAGTCCTGGAACAGGAATCGTCCGGGTGAACCGGGCGGGAGGGAAAGCTGTGGTAGTCTGGTCAAACTGCCACGTTCCGTTCAGGTTAATCACCATTCGTTTTCCGTCGGAACCAATGCTACTTAATGTCAAAATGGTTAGTAAAACAGACAAAACAAGACTTTTCATGTGTATAAATTTTTGTTTTTCATTCTGCAATTTTGGTATTAACCTCATACTTTTGAATAACATATCAACCACATGGAATAGCCATTTATACGTTTTCAGTTTGTGCGAGCTTTTGCACACATGGCTATTTCATCGGATTGGTTTTTAGGATTCAGGCTTAATTCAGAAAGTTGAATTTCCGGAGAAATTTATCTGTTAGCAGGAGAATTTCTTCATCGTAATAACGCGAGTAAGTGGAGTTTCCTTCGCCCAGGTAATGCTTCCGGCCTGGATACATGTGAAGCTCGAAATAATTGCCGGCTTTTTTCATTTGTGATTCGTAAAACTGCAGCGACCATTTGGGCACCTGCTCGTCGTCAACGCCATGAAACTCGATCATCGGTGGCATTCCGGCCCTGATGTTGTGCGTAGGCGAAATGCTCCAGATTTGGTTTCGGCGCTCGCCCAAAAGCCAGTCGCACCAGCTCTCGACGGTGTTAACGCACGACGAAAACAACAAAACGGCATTCGGACTGCAACTCACATCCAAACGGTCGGTCTTTTCATCGTATCCTGGAATAGTCGCTGTTGCCAAAGCCAACTGACCTCCGGCAGATTGTCCGGCAGCGACAATCTTTTCGGGATTGATGTGGTATTTGCCCGAGTTTTGTCGCACCCAGCGAATGGCCGATTTGGCATCCATGACCGATTCGATCGGACTGATTTCGGGATGCGGAACCACTCCATCTTTAATCGACAAGCGGTATTCGACCGAAAACGCGATGATTCCCATCCGGGCATATCGCTCGCATGTGGTAAAAAATTCATCGGGTTTTCCGTAGGCCCAGCCACCACCGTGAAAGAAAACAATAGCTGTATTATTCGCTTTTTCGAGCGACGAAGCAGTATAAAACACATCAACTTTTAGCGATTGATTCCCGACGGTTTTGTAGGTTTCCTGAAGGTGAGAAATTTGCCCGGATTCAAGGTTCTGACCAACTAAGAAAGTCATCCCAAACGCCTGAAAGAGCAGTAATAAAAAGGTTAGTTTTTTCATAGTTCCTGATTGTTAATCTACTTCAATTCGTTGAACCACCATCGGATTCCCGGATCATTTGGTGTTCCCAGACCTCCCAGCTCAAATCGGGCTGGAAATCCGGCCGACGGCCCTTGAATCCATACGTTTGAATGAAAATGAACATGTAGTCCGGGACGTTTTTTTGCCTCAGTTATTTCCTGAAGATGTATATTTTTCCCTTCACCAGTGAAAACTCCCGGAGGAAGAAACTGGCCTGTCCACGAACCGAAAATCTCCACATTGATCATCGGTTTATCCGGAACGCCCGTCTGTCTGAAATAATCGTAATGCCAGCCGCTGTGCTGGCCTTTTTCAATATCTCCTGAAAAAGTGTCGAAAAGAAGAACATCGACATATTCCGATTTGCCAATCACCACATTTGACTCATCATTGTATCCACCCCCGCCAACAATCCTTTCCGGATCAGCTTTTTTAACCTGTTTGCACAGCTCAATAATATTTTGCGGATCGTTAAAATTAAACGGCTTAAAATCTTTATAGATCGATGAATTATGCTCGTTGGCTATATTAATAATCACATTGGGATAAAAAATCAATTTTCGGGCGATTGTTTCAACAGCAGTAAAAACGGATACTTGATCAGTTAAATGCCTGACAGTATTGTTTTGCATGCTCCGCTGATAAAAAATCCCGACAATAACAACCATCGAGCGGCTGCGGCAAGCTTCAACAATTTGAGTTATTCGTTTGAAATGATTTTCATCAATCTGTTTGCCATCGGGAGAAAACGGATCGCTGTACCCACCGCTTGATCCCTGAACAAAAACGCTGAGGACATTTATTCCGCTTTGCTTGTAATCGTCGAGCTGATCAATTAAATGACGAGTCAGGCTATCGCTTTGCGATGCGCTGGCAACACGAATTCCCCACATTGGCAACATATGGGTTTCCCAATAAAACTGGTTGCCCTTAATGGTTAGCTTTTGAGCCTGAACCTGCGTCGATGCAAAAAGTAGCCCGATAAAACAAAAGAGGAAACTCCGAAAGTTCATATTAGTCAGGTTAGTATTTCGGTTTAAGAAGAAAGTATCCAGTAAAAACTGGTCATCAGGTCCAGTGTCCGTCGTGATAATCCGACCGCATCCACGGTAAGTTTTCGTGCCGGTAAAATGGCGTCAGTTGTTCAGCCATTTGCTGCATTTTGGCGTCGTCCATCGGTTTAAAATTGCGCAATATTTCGAGATTCGATTTCACGACTTCCAGACTATCCATTCCCAGCACAATTCCGTCGGGGCCCTTAAGCGACAAGCCATACCTGACCAAATCTTTGGGATCGAGTTCTTTGACCGTCTCGCGCGGGCGAACAATTTTCATCAGCATCACTCCCATCCCTTTTTCTTTGGCAGCAGGAATCGCCAATTCCAGTCTTTTCTGAGGATTGGTGGTCTGGTTGTAATGGTTCATAGCCATCAACATACTGTCGAAAACGCCCTTTTCTGCCATGGCTTTCAAGGCTGCGGCTTCGGTATGTCCTGAAAAACCGATAAAACGAGTGATTTTTTGCTCTTTCAAACGAATCAGCATGTCAATCAGATTGCCCTTTTCGCTCAGTTTGCTCACATCGGTCGTTGTTTGGACATCGTGAATCTTCAACATATCGAGATGATCGGTTTTCAGGCGCTTCAAACTGCTTTCAATCTGGCGCATGGCTTCGTCCGGGTCACGGCTGGTCACTTTGGTCGAAAGGAAAATTTCGTTTCGGCGAGTTCCGACTACTTCGCCCAACCGTTCCTCGCTGTTAAATCCCAGTTTCTTGTTTTCGTAAGCCCAGGCCGTGTCCCAGTAATACAAGCCGTTATCCAAAGCAAAAGTCAACAGCTGGTATGCATCTTCGGCTTTTTCGATGGTGCAGAAACGGCTACCCAACCCAATGGCAATGCGCGGAATACGCACTTCGGTCTTCCCCAAAATGGCTGTTGGCAAACCTTTGGCATCGTATTTCGACTCGGAACCCACCATCCTAAAAATGGAACAGGAAGGCAACAATCCCGATCCGGCAACCAGCAATCCGGCGCCAACAGTACCTTTAATAAATTTCCGGCGAGAACAATTTGGATTTTCCATTTGATGAGTTTTTTATGATGGACTATCCAAAGTTAAAAAATTAACGATGTAAGCTTGTCAGTCACGCTTCGAAAAGATTAATACGCCATTATCGGGTCAGGCTCTCTAAAAACGAAAACCCCTTTGCCCGCAAAAGCAAATGGGTAAATTAAATTTCTGATTGACTATTGATGTTGTTTGGTATTATAAATCTGGCTAAAAGTTGACAATTACAAATCAGCACCAGCAGTGGTTATTTAAAATCGTGAATTATTTCGATTATTTTTGAAGCAATGATCTCCTGCCCGGCACCTGCCATGTGCACTCCGTCGGTTGCGTAATAATCCAAGATACCCAATAGCGGATCATAAATATTGATAACCCTGAATCCTTGCCGATTAGCTATGGTCGTGAATTGAGGAATAAGTTGTGCAATTCGTTCGTTTCCACCCTGATACTTGGGCAGGATGTTTTTTACCCGGATTGGCGGTGGCGTTACATAAATATACTGGGGGCTAGAATTTCTGCACAGAGGATGTCTCTTTATCTTTTTAAGTAATTCATTAAAGTTTGCCACCACCTCGTTCTGCCGTTCGGCAAATTCGCTTTTCGTATCATTAGTACCAAGACAAACAATTACAAAATCAAATTTTTTGTCCTCAATTCTCTTTTGTGCCAGGTATAAGAAGCTATCAATACTCGCCAGTTCATTCAAATCCTTTCTGCCGTTGTTATTAAAGCCAATCGTCCTGCCTCCCTGCGAAATATTAACAAAGTTCGACTTGGGCATCATTTTTTTCAATTGATCCACCCATCCACCTTTATTCTGACCATTAGAATCGCCAAGTGTTAAAATATTATATTCCAATGATGTTGTTGAGTTATATGGAATCAGGCCCAACGCCTGAGGTATTTGTTCGTGCCCACCTTCGAAGATGGTAAGATTGATATTTTTATACTCCCGGGAAAGATGGATTTTCCGGTCAAACAATGTTGCTTTATCATTGTATTCCGGATTGATGCGTTTGGTTAACAGGTTGATGATTTCTTTTTCTGAAACCAGATCGGAGTCTGCAACTGCTTTCGACATGATTTGATCAACCTGCGTGATTCCATACTTAATCTCACCAACCAGCCGGTTGTACATGTTTAGGGAATGGGTAATTGGCACCGAACCTTCATAGCCATCGTGGATTCCCTCGTAAATGTATAAATTGGCATTTTTTCGTAATTCTTTCGAAAACTCCTGAAACAAAGGAGAACGCCGACGGGCTTCTTCTGCATTTAAAATGCTATCCTCAGAAACAATTTTCAGAATATCGACAGCATATTTTTGTTTACGGCCTACCGACTCCCAGTACCAGGTTTCCAGGTCAGAAATTGGCGCCCATGCAGAAAACGATTTTATCGGGTAGCGAATATTCATGTAAGCAGCCAAAGTTGCCAGCCCTCCGCCAGAAGTCCCAATAATATGAACATCTTCAGGATCAGAGTTTGTATTTTTCAATGCAAATTGGATGGCATCTTCAATGTCGGATAAAGCCAGCCGACTACAGGCTGCATCGGGCTTGTTGTTTGCACCACGGAAATCGGGATGAATGTAATTCCAGTCGCGGGCTAGTATTTCGCCGGATATAGGGTCTTTTTGTGAATAATCGCCACTCCAGGTGTGTAGGCTTACAATGAGCGGTTTGCGCATTTTACTCTGCGCAGCATATAGATATGCAAGCTGTGTGCTTCCGTCAACTGATGATTTTATTTCAATTTTCCGGAAAGAACTATTCCATTGGTTTTTCGCTGTATTGTCCCATGCCGGCTCATTTTGGGCGACAAGACTCATGCTAAAGCATAAATTCAGGAAAACAATTACAAGTATAAGCCTCATAGCTGAAAGTTAGTTGATAAAAATATCATCAATAACTACAAAATCATCTGTACTTCCAAAAGTTTTCTTCGATTTGTCTGACCATACGCCATGTTGTCCCATCACCTCAACGCTGAGCGTATATTTACCCTTCTTCATTACAGGGCTCAGAAATTTTAGCGACGAATACTCATACTTGTTGTAAAAATCAACGATGGTATTAATCACCTCTTCATTTTTGTTGTTCCTGATAATTACCCTGGCGTATCCGCTTGTGTTGTTCGAAATGGCTTTAATACCAATCTGTGTGCCGGTAAACGGACAAGTGATTGTTGCTCCTTTTTCCTTCGAGGTAAATCTGTCGTCGGTTGTCTTCCAGTCTCCCTTTTCAATCAGACATTTACCTTTTATTGATTTCTTTTCAATTGCAATATCCGATACTGTTAGTTTCGAAAAATCCACTTTCCAGCTTTCTCGAAACGTTGAAATGGACATTGAATCGCCTTTTACCTGTATCGGTTGCCAAACGTAAGTTGCTGCCGAACCCTGCAATGGAAAAGACCACCGGTCACCCATAAACATGAAAAGGGTATCTTTTGCATTTGTAATCGGTAGTACAAATGAACATTGAGAGTTCCACGTTAAGGTACCTTTCGGTGCAAAGTGACCTTTCATTTCCCAGGGACCTTCAATGGAGGTGGAAGTCATATACATATTATCATTTCGTTCCCAGCTTGTTAACTGCGAACTTAACCAGAAATAAACTCCATTGCTTTTAAATATAGTCGGAGATTCGCCTCCTTCTTTTTGAGAAGATGCAATACGTTTTGCCGATTTATAATCAGCCGACAGTTCATAAATTATGCCGTGGTGAATAAGCAAATAGCCTTTGCCATTAGTATCCTGAAAAGTCCCCATATCCCACCTTTTTATGGGCTTTCCTTCGTGCAGGAGTGCTCCCTGAAACTGGTAATCGCCATTAATGGTTTTGCAGGTTGCATAGCCGATATGCGGATCGGTATATTTCCGGTCGTCGGCATGCATGTACATGACGAACTCACCTGTTTGAGGGCATTTCATCACTTTAACACGTTCGCCAATGCGGTTCGGGCCCAATAACCCGTCCTTTTGTCTAGGAAGCACGATCTTCTCGAACTTCCAATTCATCAGATCGGCAGATGAATAGCAACTGAATCCGGTAAAAACATTGGCTGTGTCCGATTTGTATTCGCCAAAGAGGTAATATTTGTCACCCTCTTTTACTATGCAAGCTCCATGTGCATTTACCTGCTGATTGTTTTGATCGAACCAGACGTTGCCGCTGGTAATGGATTTATACTTTTCTTGCCCAGTCACTGTTTCATAATGCAGAAATCCTATTGCAATCAGTAGTATAAACAGATATTTTGTTTTCATTGTTGGCTTGTTTGATGAGTTAGTCTATTCAGCTTTGAAATTCAGAACATTTTCCTGTATATGATCTTTCTCCGTAATGGTATTGGCTTTAACATTTTTCAGGATAATGTTTTGCACCGGAAGTTCGGCTTGTCCAAGTACCCGCGAAATGAACCGCACATCAGTCGCCTTCACGTTATTTAGGTATATGTCCTGAATTGGGGTCAGCCGTCGTTCAAGTGTAGGAACCAGGTCGCGCCATTGATAGAGTACATCTGTTTCAATCCCTAGAATTCCCAGATCAATCTTTCCTGAAGATGTGTTGTTCATGTAAATGTTCCGGACATAACCACCTCTTCGTTCATTGGTTTTAATAAACAACAAATGATTAAGCTTGGCACCATCAATCACTTTGCAGCTATCAATCAACACATTTTCAATTCCGCCTGAAAGTTCGCTGCCCAATGCCACCAGCTGATGGCCGTTTTGCACCGTAACATTCCGGATTACAATGTTTTTTGAAGGAGTATTCAATCGCCACGCATCCTGATCCCGTCCTGATTTTATGGAAATGGCATCATCGCCCTGATCCAGCAGACAATTTTCAATCAGTACATTCTGGCTCATTTCCGGGTCAATCCCGTCGTTGTTGTGCCCGTGGGCAAAAACCTTAATATTTCGGATTACAATATTCTTGGACATGTAGGGATGTATAGTCCAGAACGGACTGTTCTTAACCTCAAATCCTTCCAGCAAAACATTTTCGCACCGGTTAAACTGGATAAACTGTGGACGGAAATTGGCTGTATCATTCACCATTTGCCGCTCCTCAACAGGTTTATTGTATCCGGCCAAAAAGTACAATCGTTTCAAACTTTGCATGTGGCCGGTAGGACGACTAAACCATTTTTTCCACACCTCCATTTTGGCTTCCAGCTTCCCTTCGCCCGTTATGGCTACATTAATGCATTGCCACGCATAAATCAACGGCGAATAATTGAAGCACTCCAATCCTTCCCAAGAGGTGTGAACAGCAGGTAAATAATCTGTGGGATTGTCCGAAAACAAAAGGACGGCTCCTTTTTCCAGATGAAGATTGACATTGCTTTTAAAGTGTATTTTTCCAGTCAGCCATTCACCTTCAGGAATTACAACAGTTCCTCCGCCAACCTGGTTGGCCTTGTCTATTGCTTTCTCAATAGCTTGAGAGATTTTTTCCTGATCCCCCTTAACCGCTCCGAAATCTGTAATTAAAAATTTCGGACAGTCTCTAAAGTCAGGGTAGCTGATAGCAGGCATTTCAAATGGAGCCTGTACTTTTAACGATTTTACTTGAACTGGGTTGTTTTTCCATATGCAGGAAATCGAAACGATGCTTAAAAACGCCAGACAGCAAATAATTATTTTTTTCATTTTTTATAATTTGATTATTCCAACACCTTAAATTTAAAATTACTGAATTTCACTTCGCCTTTTCCATACGCAAATAAACCGGGCAAGATGCTAATAAAGTCGTATAACGTGTTGTGATTGTAGCCTGATATGTCCATGCCCCAGTTTTCTTTTTTCCAGTCTATCCCATTATAACTGTAGTAACCAGTCACTATCTGGTTTTCATTCCTGATTTTCAGCCATAGTTCATTTCCTCCACTATGAGGGAAAGTACCTTTTACCGCGCCTTTTCTCCAACGATACCTTTTTGTACAGTCGAACCCTGTGCCGACATAAAAATCCTTGTTATAGAAAAGTACCAAACCAGCAACAGCAGAAGAATCGGTTTCAATCTTGACACTTATCTCATAGCTGTGCACTCCGGCCACAAAAAGTAAAGGCGCTGATTCATGTGGAGTATTGCCTTGTGCCTTCAGAGTCAGTATGCCATCTTTTACTGAAACTCTCGAAACATCATATTTTTTATAAAACTTCCAGTCGAACCCAATGCGGAATTCATTTAGCCGATCAAGATAGTTGTAGGACTTTTGTGCGCTTATCGGTTTCTGTAAAGGCTGTTCGATAGAGGTTCCGGAAGTTGCCTTCAACCATCCATCGGCAGTAAATTCAACCGGTTCGAGTAAGGTTGAACGGCCTAATCCAACAAAACTTCTTTCATAGGCATGATATACTATCCACCATTGGCCGTTTGGTGTATCGATAAGGGAACCATGTCCTTTAGACCACCATTTTTCAGCGCCACTGTAAGTATGAATCAATGGATTATCAGGCGTGTTTACCCATGGCCCGTTTATGGATTTTGAACGGGCAACAGTAACCATGTGCGATGTTGGAGGGCCGGATGTTCCACCTTCGGCACTCAACATGTAATAGTACTGTCCGATTTTTTTGAGTTTGGGGCCTTCCAGCGCAAAGCCTTCTGTTACCCATTCCTCCGGAAATTTCCATCCATCATACACTTTTTCGAGCGTGCCGGGGAGCACAGCCAAACCGTCTGTAGATAATTTTGCCCGGTTACCACCGCTAAGAAACAACCAGCGCTGCCCGTTTTCATCAACTACGTGACAGGGATCAATCCAATCCACTTTCAAATCAATCGGATCGCTCCACGGACCATAAGGAGAGTCGGCATATACAACAAAATTTCCCCGATTGGCTACCGTAAAATAGATATAAAACTTGCCTTCGTATTTGCATATATCTGGCGCCCATACTGATCCAATATAAAAATTCAACGCATAGCTAATTGGGTTCCAGTTTACCAAATCGACCGAATGCAGCACTGTAAGACCTGGTACATAATCGAAGGAGGAAGTAGTCATATAATAATTACTTCCATCCCTGACAATGGATGGATCGGGAAAGTCTCCGGCAAGAATCGGGTTAATGAATTTCCCGTTTCCCATATCACCATGAGTTGTGGTTCCTAAACTAGTTTGGGACTTAATTGATAGTGTAACCAGCACCAATAGGCTACACAATATTCCATTTAAAACGTACTTCATATTAGCCACATCGTATTTGATTAAATCATAATGCCCTGAAAGACTTTTACACAGTTGTCCGTCGAAACAATAATCGCAGATTCAGAAAGTTAGTTTTTTCATTTTCAGTATGCGAATAAAAAAAGAGGTTATTTCGGATTAGGAGATAACCTCTTTTTATTTCCAGAACTTCTATCTCTTTACAGAAGATTGCTGCTTTGTTCTGTTAATTAATTATAACCCGGATTTTGCGGGAATTCACCAGAATCTCTATCCCTTACTGATTGAGGAATTGGCCTCAATAAATGATAATCTTTAATTTGGTTGGCTGATTTTGCCAGGTTGTTATGTTTCAGTGTACGTTCGATCAATTTTTTGGTGCGTTTCAAATCCATCCAACGTTTATATTCACCAACCAATTCGCGGGCACGTTCGTCGAGAATAAAATCAAGATCGACATTAGATGCACTAATCTGCATTGCTGAAGTTTTTCCAGGTAAAGCAGCCCTGTTTCTAACGCTGTTAATTCGATCAGCAGCCTTCAGATTGTCTCCTGCTTTATGGTAAGCTTCGGCAGCGATCAAATAAGTTTCAGCAAGTCTGAATAAGAAAATATCCCTTGTTCCTTTTCGGGCATCATTATTCCCATGCCATATTGCATCAGGGTCAAAAAACTTCCAGACCATCGGAAATTTGCCGGAACCACCAATATTGTTAAAACTCTGTTTCCATCTATTGAAAGTGATAATGTTCGCTTTTGGATTTTTAGCCATAAAATCGATGGAATCCTGTTTGGTAAAAGGCTGATCTGGTTTTGGGAAATAAACTTTTAAGTCTCCCTTTTTGATTCCCAAAGCAGGATCGTCTATGGTCGCATTAAATGAACTTTTAAAAGTAACATCGTATCGGCTATCATTATTCGTGTTAAAAAGGGAATATAAAAACTGTGTGGGCATAAATTGTGATATATGATTGTTGTATGTTGTATTTAGCCATTCAAAACCAGGCTCATACATCCACAACTCCCAACCCCAATAGACACTTTGTCCATTTCCGACCTGGCTTGCTCCTAATGTAGCTTTATCATATTGGATGGAAAAAATTATCTCTTTATTATTTTCTTTTCCTGGAGTAAACAAGTCATTAAAAGAGCTGACCAGTGAATAACTTCCACTATTAATAACTCCATCGGCCAAAGAGGCTGCTAGTGAAAAATCGTTAGCTTCAGCGTATGATTTATAACCTCTTGTCAAATGAATCAGCGCCAGTAAATTATTCGCAGCTCCTTTTGTAACACGTCCAAATTTTTCAGGAGTTGCAGGAAGTTTATCAATGCAGGCTCCCAATTCGCTAACAATAAACTTGTAAACGTCTTTTTCGGGAGTTCTGTCAAAATGAGTTACAGCGCTTGTAATTTCATTAGTTACCAATGGAACATCTCCAAACTGTTCTGCTAACAGATAATAATAATATGCCCTTAAAAAACTAACTTCTGCAACAAGTTGCGCTTTTCTGGGTTCAGTTATATTTTCTACCATATTTGCTCTGTTAATTGCAGTATTACAAGTTTGAATAGCATTATAACAATCGGTATAAAAACGGGATACATATGTATTCTGAGCATCCAATGTACCGTATTCATTTAGTTCAATGCTGTTGATATCACGGCCTTCGTAACTGCCTCCAACGGGTACACTATTTCCCCGGGTATAAATATCAACCCCAAGGCAGAATAGCCAAGGGTCCTCATAACCCCAAACATTTCGTAATGTGGCATAAGCTGAATTTACCAATGCTTCATACCCATCTTTTGTAACCAAATAACTTTCGGCGGTAATGCTACTTCTATTTTCTTCGGTGAGGAAATCCTCACACGAAAAGGTCGTGCCAATCAGCAAACTGATAAGTATATATTTTTTAAATCGTTTCATAAGAGTATTGTTTTAAAATTCAAGATTTACACCTAACAAATAAGTTGAATAACCTGTCGCTTCACCCCATGTGTTTGTATCTCCCCACTCCGGGTCAAAACCTTCGTATTTGGTAAAAGTAAATGGATTAGTTGCGGTGCAATAAATGCGAAGTTTGGACAGATTTAACCGGCTTAAAGCGCTTTTGGGAACATTGTAACCCAATGAAATATTTCCAACCCTTACAAATGACATCTCTCTGTATTGGTAAGCGCTAAAATATTTCCCTTTATTTCCTGGCTGAGGATATTTATTGGTCGGATTGTCGACAGTCCAATAATCAACATTCCAGCTTTTGAAATTGCCTTC
>CAYRBM010000131.1:2653-14782 GCA_964422425.1 uncultured Odoribacter sp. | reverse complement strand
AAAAAAGCCACCAGTTTGGCGCGTCTTCCTCACTGGCAGCTTTAATCATTGTCAAAATGAGTTGTATTGCTACAACGATTCAAAAGTATGAAATCTAATTCAAACAGGAACAGGGTAAATACATTTAAAAATATTCAAAATAATGCCCTTACAGGGCGCATCCATTCGCTGTCAATTGTTCCCCGGGGCGATGCCACCGGGCTAGATTAAGTTAGGCTTTCAGCCTAAACCCGCACTGAAAGTGCAGGTTATCCTGGCCCAACGCATCGCGTTGGGCTAAATACAAACGAATTATATCGCCCTGTAAGGGCAATATAATAGCAGGAAATTAGGGTGAAACATAAATGGTTTGTTTTGGGGGCTTCGGTCCCTGTTTTTGTTTTCCGGCGGGAAATGCTATTTTCGGCATCACTAAACTTATTGCTGAAAATTACGAATCATGGAGATTGTTCAGGTTGTCGGAAAACAACTGGCTGAGGCTTTTCACGAACTTCCGCAGCAGGTTTACCGAAACGATCCGAATTGGGTTGCCCCGCTGCGCATGATGATCGAGGATGTTTTTAATCCGGAGAAAAATGTCGGTTTTGCATACGGCGATGCCCGCCGCTGGCTGGTGAAAGATGGAGATCGGTTTCTGGGCCGCATTGCTGCCTTTTACGATCGCAGCAAGCTGGAAGAGGGCAAAGAACTGGCCGGAAATATTGGCTTTTTCGAATGCTTCGATAACCAGGAAGCCGCCAGCCTGCTGTTTGATACGGCCCGCGATTGGCTGAAAAGCGAGGGTTTCACCGCGATGGACGGACCGGTGAACTTCGGCGAAAATTTTTTCAACTGGGGCTTGCTGGTCGATGGATTTCAGCGGCAGGGGTTCGGAATGCAGTATCATCCGCCGTACTACAAACAGCTTTTCGAAAACTACGGATTTCAAACCTACTATCAGCAATTCAGTTATCACCTCGACATTACCAGTCCCGACCTTCCGGAGCGATTCTGGAAAATTGCCGAATGGGTGGCCCGCAAACCCGATTTTAGCTACAATACTTTCTCGTTCAAAGAACAAGACCGTTGCATCAGCGATTTTTTGTCGATTTATGAGCAGGCCTGGAGCAAGCATTCCAACTACAAACCCATCGAGCGAAAAGACTTGCAGGCGCTGATCCGCGATGCCAAAATGGTTTTGGAAGAGGAATTCATTTGGTACGTGTATTACAAAAATGAGCCGATTGCTTTTTTTATGATGATTCCGGATTTAAACCAGATTTTGGCGCACCTGAAAAACGGGAAATTAAATGTCTGGAATATTTTGAAATTGCTGTACTTGAAGCGCCGAAAGACGATGACCCGCTGCCGTGTGCTGGTGATGGGTGTGATTCCAAAATTTCAGGGAGCAGGAATTGAGTCGGGCATTTTCTGGCAATTGAGGCAGGTCATGCTGCGCAAACCTTGGTACAAAGAGATGGAATTGAGTTGGGTGGGTGATTTCAATCCCAAAATGATTTCGCTCTTTAATGCGGTTGGCAGTCGGTATGCCAAAACGCACGAAACGCTACGCTATTTGTTTGACCGGAGCCGAAATTTCGAGCGTTTGCCTATCATTGAATGAGCTGTATTGCCGCCAAAAGTGGTAATTATGCCCATCTGTTTAAACATCAATTATCGTACATTCGCAATAAAAACTGAAAACATGCAAATCATTCAGGTTACTGATCAGCAAACGAAAAAACTTTTTCACCAGGTTCCGCACCTGATATACAAAAACGATCCCAACTGGGCCTGTCCGTTACATGGAATGGTGGAAGAAACATTCGATCCGGCTAAAAACCCGTCGTTTAAGAACGGCGAAGCCATTCGCTGGATTTTGAAAGACCAAAAGGGACTTGCAGTGGGGCGCATCGGGGCATTCATCAACCGCAAAAAAGCACACACTTTTGAGCAACCCACTGGCGGGTGCGGTTTTTTTGAGTGCATCAATAATTTTGACGCGGCTAAAATGTTGTTCGATGCTGCCCGCGAATGGCTGAAAGAACGGGGAATGGAAGCGATGGACGGACCTGTCAATTTTGGCGAAAACTACATGAACTGGGGCTTGCTGGTGGATGGTTTTATACCGCAGGGATTTGGAATGCCCTACAACCCGCCATATTACCAGGATTTATTCCGCCAATATGGGTTCGACGTTTATTTTGAGCAATACAGTTACCATCTCGATTATTCGAAGCCATTTCCGGAGCGTTTCTGGAAAATAGCCGGTTGGGTAGCTCAAAAACCGGGTTATTCGTTCGAGCATTTTACGTTCGACAAAATGGAGAAATTCATCGACGACTTTTGCTATATTTATGATGAGGCATGGCGTTTCCACGAGCATTTTCAGCCTTTGGACAAAGATGAACTGCGCGATTTTATTAAAAATTCGAAGGCCATTCTCGATCCTGAAATGGTGTGGTTTGCCTATCACGACGGAACTCCGATCGCCTTGTTTGTAATGATTCCGGATATCAATCAGATCTTACAAAAGCTGAATGGCAAGTTGAATTTCATCAACATTCTGAAGTTTTTATACTACAAAAAGATGAAGTTGATTAAGCGCACCCGTATCCTGATTATGGGTGTAATTCCGAAGTATCAGAAATCGGGCATCGAGTCGGCAATTTTCTGGCATCAGGATAAATTGATGAAGCACAAACCACAATATACAGAAGTAGAATTGTCGTGGGCCGGAGATTTTAACCCGAAAATTATAGCCATTTACAAGTCGGTTGGCGGCGTTCACGTGAAGACACATTACACGATGAGGTATTTATTCGACAGGAATAAACCGTTCAAACGGATGCCTATTATTGGCACAGAGGAATAATTGAAGTAGCGATTTGTGACGAAGTCCGCACAAACCGGTAATGTATAAATGGCTTTCCCATCGGTTGAATTGAAGTTTAATAAGAATCTGTCGCCACAAAATAGTGGGATGACCAACAAAAATTTATTCAGATGAAAAAAACTGAGATTTATTGAACGGAAACATTTGGAAATTACATTCCTAGTTGTAACTTTGCAAGCCTTAAAAAATGAAAGTAAAGCATTAAAGAATATAAAAATGAAAAAAGGGATACATCCAGCAAATTACCGTACTGTTGCATTCAAAGATATGTCAAACGGTCACGTTTTTATTACCAAATCAACAGTTGCTACTAAAGAAACTGAGGTAGTTGACGGCGTTGAGTATCCGGTTGTTAAACTGGAGATTTCAAGTTCATCACATCCATTTTATACCGGAAAAATGAAATTGGTTGACACCGCCGGTCGTGTGGATAAATTCAATTCAAGATATTCGAAACACATGGAAAACAGAAAAAAATAATCTGTTTTTACTGAATAATATTAAAAAAAGCTTCGCAAACGCGAGGCTTTTTTTGTTTGTAGTCCTACGAATTAATCAGTTTATCTTGTATGGAAAACGTATTTGTCAAAGTAATTTGTTCACAAATATTTTGTCCTCTAGCCGGACCGGCTCTTCCTTTTCCAATCGATGAAAAGGAAGCAAAAATCTTGTCAAAACGAACCCTCCGCCGGGCGTTTTGACGGCCCGCGCACTCACTTCATCAACATTCTATCCAATTATTTGATTTGTAATTAGCTTGATTCAGCATCGCGTGGAGTAAGTGTTGATCTGCCTAAGGAGAAAAAGTAATAGCCTTGACGGCTTGAGGATAGAAGAAATAAAAGCAGATCACTTTTCTTTTTCTCACAACTATATGAGAAATTCGGGAATCAATTTTAAAAACTGAGTTAGATTGCCCTTTCGGGTTTAGCCACAGACTGAAAGTCTGTATTAATCTAGCCCGGCGGCATCGCCTCGGGTAACAAATGACAACAAAAGCATGCGCCCTGTAAGGACATTTTATTGAATTTTTTTAAATGCGTTTGCCCTGTTTGTAGCTTCAACCCGAACTCAAATCTGATGAATAGAAATAACTTTGTTGTCTGTTCTGTCAACCGGCTTTACTAAACTATATTTGGCATGGCTATTGCAAAAATCAATGCCGTGCCTGATGGACGAGGCTTGTCGGTCAGTCTGTCAGGTTTGTAAACAAACAATTGTATTGCCTGAAAAATTATTGACTATGCAAAATATATTAATATCCAGCCTGATGGGTGAAGAAACAGAGTTTATCCCGATTTTGGCTGATGATGACGATACCGAGTTGACCAATGCCGAAGTTCCTGACATTTTGCCAATTCTTCCGTTGCGAAATACCGTAATGTTTCCCGGAATTGTGATGCCCATCACCGTTGGCCGGCAAAAATCGCTTCAACTGGTTCAGGAGGTATATCGCGGAAACCGGTTGTTGGGAACTGTGGCCCAGAAAGATGGAAGTGTTGATGATCCGACTCAAAACGACCTTTACCAGACCGGAACCATTGCCCAGGTATTGAAAATACTGGAAATGCCCGATGGAACAACTTCTGTAATTATTCAGGGGAAAAAGCGGTTTGAAGTGATCGATTACACCCAGGAATTTCCCTATTTCAAAGCTAAAGTTCAGCCGCTGGATGATGTTCAACCCACCGATGATTCGGTTGAGTTTTCGGCGGTGGTTGGTTCGTTGAAAGACTTGTCGATAAAAATTGCCCAGTTTTCGTCGCACATTTCTCCTGAAGCCTCATTTGCCGTAAAAAATATAGAAAACTCCACGTTTCTGATCAATTTCGTTTGCTCAAATACTGATTTGAAGGTGGAAGAAAAACAGATTTTACTTGGAATCAGCGATATTAAAGAACGGGGAATTCAAGCCATCAGTTATTTGGTTCGCGAAGTGCAGATGGCCGAATTGAAGAAAGACATTCAAACGAAAGTAAAGGCCGAACTTGATCAGCAGCAGCGTGAATATTTGCTGAACCAACAGATGAAAACCATTCAGGATGAATTGGGCGGAAATCCGGCAGAACAGGAAATTCAGGAATTCAGGGAGAGGGCCAAAGAAAAGAAATGGTCGGAAGATGCCGCAAAGCACTTTGAAAAGGAGATAACAAAATTGGCCCGGCTAAATCCTGCGGCAGGTGAGTATTCGGTACAGTTTGCCTACTGTCAGGTTTTGCTCGATTTGCCTTGGAACGAATACACCGAAGACATTTTTGACCTGAAACATGCTGCGGCAGTTTTAGATGAAGATCATTACGGTTTGGAAAAAGTGAAGGAGCGTATTCTGGAGCATCTGGCTGTTTTGAAGCTTAAGAACGATATGAAATCGCCGATTTTGTGCCTGTACGGCCCTCCCGGAGTTGGTAAAACATCGCTCGGAAGGTCGATTGCCAGAGCACTGGGGAGGAATTACGTTCGTATGAGTTTGGGCGGGTTGCACGACGAAGCCGAAATTCGCGGACACCGGAAAACCTATATTGGCGCTATGCCGGGTCGCATTTTGCAGAACATCAAAAAAGCCAAATCGTCGAATCCGGTTTTTATTCTGGATGAATTGGATAAAGTTTCCAAAGATTTTCACGGTGACCCTGCATCGGCGTTGCTGGAGGTACTTGATCCGGAACAGAACTTTGAGTTTCACGATAACTATGTGGAGATGGAATATGATTTGTCGAAAGTCATGTTTATTGCCACTGCAAACACGCTTAATACAATCGCTCCAGCTTTGCGCGACAGGCTAGAACTCATTGAGGTTAGCGGATATTTGGTGGAAGAGAAAATTGAGATCGCCAAACGCCATTTGATTCCCAAACAGCTTGAAAATCATGGAGTGGGAGCGATGGATGTCGTTTTCAGTGCTGAAATTATTCAGCACATCATCGAAAATTACACGCGCGAGTCGGGAGTGCGAGAGTTGGATAAGAAAATTGCCAAGGTTGCCCGCCGAATAGCCAAAAAAATCGCATTTGGTGAGCAGTACAACATTGAATTGACCAAAGCCGATATTCGCGAATACCTCGGAGTGATTCAGTTTACAAAAGAAATATATCAGGGGAACGAATTTGCCGGAGTAGTGACTGGTTTGGCCTGGACAGCGGTTGGCGGCGAAATTCTATACGTGGAAACCAGTCTCAGCAAAGGGAAGGGTGCTTTAACGCTCACCGGAAATCTGGGCGATGTGATGAAAGAATCGGCCATGCTGGCCCTGGAATATTTGCGTTCACATGCCGAGCAGTTTGGTATTAATCCTGAAGTTTTTGATCGTTATAATGTGCATGTTCACGTTCCTGAAGGCGCTATCCCCAAAGACGGGCCCTCGGCCGGAATTACGATGGTAACTTCTATTGCTTCGGCCTTTACCCAGCGGAAGGTGCGTAAAAATCTGGCTATGACTGGCGAAATTACCTTGCGAGGAAAAGTATTGCCCGTTGGCGGTATAAAGGAAAAGATTTTAGCGGCCAAACGCGCTGGAATCAAGGAAATCATACTGTCGGAAGCGAACCGTAAAGATTTGGAAGAAATAAATGAACTGTATATTAAAGGTTTGAAATTCAAGCATGTTGAAACCATTCAGGAAGTAATTGATTTTGCTTTGCTTGATGCAAAGGTTGATCGTCCGTTAAAGATTGAATAGCTCTTTAATGGCTAATCCTGTTGGCTGGTTGTATCCTGAATAGCCTGAAAGAAATCGAGTTTTTCAAAAGATTGCAGGAAGTTTTTGGTTATTATCTCTGATTGACTTGATTGATTGAAATACAGGATACACTTACTGTTTTTCTTATCGAGGCCTTTCAAGTAGTTGATGTTAATAATGGCCTGGCGACTAATTGGATAGAAAACAGGCGAATTTAAAAGCTCCATCATTACCGAGAGATTTCTGGATATTGTTTCAACTTGTCCATCCTGAAGATAAATGGTGCAATTCTTTGAGTTCGATTTGATTAAAACGATATCCCTGGTGTCAATTAGTAAGATCCCATTTGATGAAGGAAGCTTAATTTTCAAGGGATTCTCTTTTTGATGGATGAATCTTTCAAGTTTTCGTTCAAGTTTTTTCTTTTCTGCTTTGGCCTGGTATTTTTTTAGAACGATTTCCAGATCTTCTATGCAAAAAGGCTTGGTTAAGAAGTCGAGCGGTTCAATATCCAATGCTTCATAGGCGTAATGTTTATGTGCCGTGGTAAATACAATTTCTGACTGAAAATTGTCATCTTGAATCTTATGGGCAATTTGTAATCCATTCATTTCAGGCATGTCGATATCCAGAAAAACCAAATCGGGTAACATTTCCCTGATCAGCTTTAACCCTTCTTTTGCGTGGGTTTCTTTTCCGATAACTTCAATTGACCGAAAATGCCGAAGGTATATTTCCAAAAGATGGATAGCCTGTGGCTCATCGTCAATAATAATGGCTGAAATAGTTTGTTGATTGGTCATGTTTTACTCATTATCCGATTTTAAAAGATTACGAATTTGTGACCTTGATCCTTTTACGAGGTATTCTTTCCCATCAACTGATAAAGAAACAGAATTAGAATCTTTGAATATCTTTCTGAGGTATCTCATATTGATCAGATTTGATCTGCTTATTCTTAAGAAATTCAGTGGACTTAAAATCTGTTCAATTTTAGTTAGTGATATTGGACACGAAAACGTTTGTCCATTGGTTGGTATAAATTCAGTGTAAGGTCCATCTGCTTTGCAATAAATTATTTCATCGGGATCTACAAAGACATATCCTCTCACGGTCTGAAACCTAAGCTTGGTTTCTTCAGGTGTTTGGTTCAAAAGTTGATTGATTCGGTTTTGTATGTTTGATTGTCTGTGAGTTAGTGCTTTATGAATTACTTTTTTGAGTTCTTCAGGTGTAACAGGTTTTAGTAAATAATTGAATATCTCGTGATGAATTGCATCTGAGGCATACTCTTTTGATGAAGAAATTAATATAATAATGGTTGATGGTAGTTGTGCTTTGATAAAACGAATGAGCTGTTCTCCTGATTTTCCCGGGGCGGGGAATTCAAGGAAAATGATATCAGGGGTATAGTTTAAAATAGTTAAAAGTGCTTCTTCCGAATTTGCAACACGCTTAACTAAGGAAATATCTGGAAACGACAATATCAGTTCTTCCAGATTTTTGCCCGACTCCTGATTGCTTTCGACAATTAATGCATTAAGCTTTAGATTATTCATTCTTAATTACGGTATTGCCATCAGGCACTAAAGATAATAATTATTAGAAAGGCTACTATGGTTTAAAAATTCAAATAAAGTTTTTCACCGTTTGTAATTTCAAAAATGGATTTTATATAGAAATTATTGAATGGTAAAATTTTTCCAATTGTGTGTTTCAATATTTGTGTAAGAGGTAGCTTTATTTAAGGGTTTTAATTTCAGTTTTTTATGTCGTTTAATGAGTATTTTAAGAAAGTACCTTCGTTTCAAAAATAGTTATTCCTTAATTTTTTATATTTATAGAGGAAACCATTGCCATACTTGATTGTTTATGTGGAGAGTTTTAAAAATGGTTTCATTAATATATTAAATACTAAACCTTTTGGAATGAGAAGACCAAACCTTTTTCCGACCGTCGCCCAACGTTCTAATTTATTTTTTGCTCTTTTTTTGATATTGTTGTTTTCTTTCTCAGTTGTCCCCGATTCAGCTTTTGCCGATGAGAATGCGGACGAATTTGTGGAAGATCATTCGCACGACGACATTAAAAGAGGCGAGCGCTTTTTCAAAGGCCTTCTGCCCAAAGATCGCAAGTTCGAAGCGTGCGTTTCGTGCCATGTGCTGACATCACATTCCGATACGATGGATTGGAATCCTTCGGCAATGGACATTGCAAAGAAGTTTGCGGGGAAGGATTTTGCAGATTTTCAGGCGGCGGTGATGCAACCGAACGGCAAAAAGATGGAAGCCTCGCACAAGAATTTTGCCATTGAAGAAGCTGATCTCCAAAAAATTAAACTTTATCTCGACGATTTGGCTGTGAAAGGTCCTCCTTCGCTGGGACCGACAATTACCCAGATTTTGATTTTCATCGGACTTGGTTTGTTGATCACACTGGCCTTGCTCGATTTGATTTTCTTCCGGAAAATAAAATATCGATTTGTTACTGTTTTTATTTTGATGCTGGCTTTGGTGCTTCAGGTGAAGATGGTTGCCGATGCCGCAATCAAGTTGGGCCGCTCGCAGGATTATGCGCCCGATCAGCCTATTAAATTCTCACATAAAGTTCACGCCGGCGATAACAAAATAGACTGTAAATATTGCCATACAACCGTTGAGTACGGCAAGTCGGCAGGCATTCCGGCCATGGAATTGTGTATGAACTGCCACGTTTTGGTGCGTGAAGGAACCAACTCCGGGAAGTTTGAAATTTCCAAGGTGATTGAAGCTAACGAATCCAAAACGCCGGTTGAATGGGTGCGCATCCACAATTTACCTGATCATGTTTTCTTCAGCCACGCGCAGCACGTTGGTGTTGGCAAGGTGGATTGCAAACAGTGCCACGGCCCGGTTGAAGAAATGGACATTGTGAAGCAAAACAGCGACTTATCGATGGGTTGGTGTATCAATTGTCACCGCGATACCAAAGTAAACTTCAAAGACAATGCTTATTACGACAATTATATGAAACTGCACGACCAAATCAAGTCGGGCAAGCTGGATACTGTCCGTGCTGTAAATATTGGTGCGAACGACTGTATGCGTTGTCACTATTAGCGTTGCGGGTTTCGGGTTACGAGTTTCGAGATGCGGGTTTCGGGTTGATGGGAAAAGCACCGCTTTCTTAGCTCCGAAGGAGCGAAATCTAATAGCCCGGGGTGAAGCCCCGGGGGAAATAAAGGAAAACGCAAATCCGTCCGCGAGCAATAGTTGAAAAGAAAGTTGTCCGGTTTTCGGACGGAATGGAAATAAAGGTTGAATAATGTGAGATTGGAAATAACCAATAACCAATATTCAATAACCAACAATGATTGATTAAAAACTGAAAGTCAAACAACTGATAATATATCTTCGATGAAGACATACTGGAGAAGTGTAGATGAATTAGCCAATCCGCAGGAATTGCGCCGTCAGGAAGTGAGGGAAGAGGCGAAGCAAAAAAGCATGTTGCTGAAAGGCGATAAGGAGCTGAATTCGGCTTCGCGTCGCGATTTCCTGAAAACGTTTGGATTTAGCCTGGCTGCTGCTTCGATTGTGGCCAGTTGCAAGCGCCCGGTTGAAAAAGCAATTCCGTATTTGGTGAAACCCGACGAAGTGACACCCGGCATGGCCAATTATTATGCCTCGTCGTATTTCGACGGCAACGAATATGGCAGCGTGATTGTGAAAGTTCGCGATGGTCGTCCGATCAAGATTGAAGGAAACACGCTGAGCTCCATTTCGCAAGGCGGAACCACGGCGCGCATTCAGGCTTCGGTGCTGAACTTGTACGACGATGCCCGTTTCAAGGGCCCGTTGAAAGGCGGACAGGAAATTACCTGGGAAAAAGCCGACGAGGAAATTGCCGCAGCGCTTTCGAAAGTGAAAGGCAGCAAAGTGGTGCTGTTAAGTTCAACCATCATTTCTCCATCTACAAAAAAAATAATCGAAAAATTTGCTGAAAAACAAGGAAATGTAGAATGGATACAATACGATCCGGTTTCGGCATCGGGAATTTTGCAGGCCAACAAAAAGAGTTTTGGCTCGGCCTTCATTCCTGATTACCGTTTCGGAAAAGCGAAAGTGGTCGTCAGTTTTGGCGCCGATTTCCTCGGAAGCTGGCTCTCGACGGTTGAATATACCAAAGCCTACACGGCAGCCCGCAGTTTGCAGGACGGTCGCAAGGAAATGCTTCGCCATTACCAGTTTGAGGCCGGAATGACATTGAGCGGATCGAATGCCGACGTGCGTTTCCCGATCAAACCATCGGAAGAAGGTGCGATCGTTTTGGCTTTGTACAACGAGATTGCCAAAGCAAAAGGCGCTTCGGTTTTCTCAGGAGCCAAATCGTCGGTTGACATCAGCGAACTGGCCAAAGAATTGCTCGACCACCCAAAACAGAGCCTGGTTATTTCAGGAAGCAACGACGAAAATATCCAGTTGCTGATTAACGGAATCAACGAGTTGTTGGGTAATTATGGCGAAACCATCGGGTTGGATCGTCTGCTGCTCACCAAACAGGGAGTTGACGCAGATGCAGATCGTTTGCTGGCCGACCTGAAAGCCGGAAATGTGAAGGCTTTGTTGGTTTGGAATGCCAATCCGGTGTTCGATCACCCCAAAGGAAAAGAGTTTGCCGAATCGATGAAGAAAGTTGAGCTGAGCGTATCGTTTGCCGAACGCAAGGACGAAACTTCGGCCATTTGCCAATATATTTTACCCGAGACCAATTACCTGGAAACCTGGAACGATCTGGAGCCAAAAGCCGGCGTATTCAGTTTGGCGCAACCAACCATCGCCCCAATTTTCAATGCTCGTCCGGTTCAGGAGACTTTGCTGAAATGGGCTGGCGAACCACAAAAACACCGCGATTTTATTCAGAATTTCTGGAGAGAAAACCAGTTTGCGGCACAAAAAGAGGTGGCCGATTTCCGCCGGTTTTGGGACAAATCGCTGCAACGCGGCGTTTACGAAACGGCTTTAGAAAGTAAATCAACATACTCTTCGGATGGCCTTTCGCAGGCTGCCAGCCAGATAAAGGGAGCCGCTTCAGGAATTGAAGTGGTGCTTTACGAAAGCATTGCCATCGGCAACGGAAAATATGCCAACAACCCGTGGTTACAGGAATTGCCCGACCCGGTTGCCAAGATCAGTTGGGACAATTTTGCTGCCGTTCCGGTTGCTTATGCTGAAGAAAATGGCTTGAAAAACGAGGATGTAATCTCGGTGAATGGGCTGGAATTGCCTGTGTTTATTCAGCCCGGACAAGCCAAGGACACCATTTCGGTGGCGCTGGGTTATGGCCGCGAAGTTTCAGGAAAAGTAGGCGACAAAACCGGCAAAAACATGTACCCGTTTGTGAGTGTTGCCAATGGAAACCGGCAATATTTTGTGAACGGCGCCAAAGTTGAAAAAGTTTCAGGAAAGACCTTTGAACTGGCCATTTCGCAAACGCACTATTCGATGGAAGGCCGCCCGATTGCACGTGAAACTACGCTGGCCGACTACATCAAAAATCCGGTTTCAGGAAACGAAATAAAAGCTGAACACGAAGCCAA
>CAYRBM010000131.1:0-2553 GCA_964422425.1 uncultured Odoribacter sp. | reverse complement strand
AAATATTGCATGAACAACTGCCCGTATAAAGTGCGCCGCTTCAACTGGTTCCAGTATGCTAACAACGACAAATTCGATTTCAATGCGAACAGCGATTTGGGCCGCATGGTGCTGAACCCCGACGTGGTGGTTCGTTCGCGCGGGGTAGTCGAAAAATGCTCGATGTGCGTGCAGCGTATTCAGGAGAAAAAATTGCAGGCAAAAATCGACGGACGCCCAATTGCCGATGGCGAAATCAAAACAGCCTGTGCGCAGTCGTGTCCGGCAAATGCCATTGTTTTTGGCGATTTGCTCGATCCGAACAGCCGCATTTCGAAACTGGTGAACGAAGGCCGTAGCTACAGTCTTTTGCAGGAATTGCACACGTTGCCGTCGGTGAATTACCTGACCAAAGTGAGAAACGAAAAAGCTTGATTAATCATAGAAATCAAACCGAACTATGTATAAAACGGACGTACGAGGGAAATTAATTGACGGCGAAGAGAAATCGCTAAGCCAGATTTCGCAGGAGATTCTGGCGCCAATTTATGCCAAAACGCCGCGCTGGTGGTACATCACGATGGGAATTGCCCTGCTGATGTTCGCGTGGGGAATTCAAAGTGTTTACATTACTCTGACCGAAGGAATTGGCTCGTGGGGGCAAAACAGCACTGTGGCCTGGGGTTGGGAAATCATCAACTTCGTTTGGTGGATCGGTATCGGTCACGCCGGAACAGCGTTCTCGATCTTCCTGCTCATTTTGCGCCAGAAGTGGAGAACAGCCATTAACCGCGCTGCAGAAGCAATGACCGTGGTTGCCGTGTTGTGCGCGGCTTTGTTTCCGCTGTTGCACATGGGCCGTCCGTGGTTGTTTTTCTGGATTTTCCCGTATCCGAATACCCGCGGACCATTGTGGGTGAACTTTAACTCGCCGTTGTTCTGGGACTTTGTGGCCATTTCGGCTTACCTGTTGATTTCGGCCAGTTTCTGGTATTTCGGTATGGTTCCTGATTTTGCGACCATTCGCGACACCACCAAATCGAAAATCAAAAAAGCAATCTACGGATTCTTCTCTTTCGGTTGGACCGGTTCTTCCAGAGAATGGCTGCGTTACGAAGGTTTGGCATTCGTGCTTGGCGGAATCGCCGCCGTGCTGGTAGTTTCGGTGCACTCCATCGTATCCACCGACTTTGCTGTTTCGGTTGAGCCCGGATGGCACACGACTTTGTTCCCGCCATACTTTGTGGTTGGGGCTATCTTCTCGGGATTCGCGATGGTGTTGACTTTGGTTACCCTGATGAAAAAACTTTATAACATGGGCGATTTCATTACCGATCGCCACGTAGATGCGGTCTGTCGTGTGCTGGTTTTCGTGTCGCTGATTATGGGAACTGCCTACATTACCGAGATATTTATTGCCTGGTATTCAGGATCGGAATACGAAATGTACACGTTCTTTAAAAACCGTATCACCGGCGATTATGCCTTCCAGTTCTGGGCTATGTTCACGCTGAATGCCTTGTTACCACAGTTGTTTTGGTCGAAGAAGATTCGCAACAGCATTTGGTTTGTTTTCGTAATTTCTTTGCTGATCAATCTTGGTATGTGGTACGAACGTTTCAATATCGTGGTCACTTCGTTATCGAAAAACTATTTGCCTGCCAGTTGGGCGGCTTATCATCCAACTTCGGTCGAAATCGGCTTCTTCGTGGGAACACTCGGTATGTTTATCGCCGGCGTATTGTTGTTCTTCCGTTACATTCCGCAAATTGCCATCAGTGAAGTAAAAATGGTATCGAAATTCAATAAACAGCAAACTACTCACTTAAAACCCGGACATCACCATGACTACGAATAAAAAATACCTGGTTGGCGTTTTCGACAGCGAACATACGCTGATCGACGCGTTCGAGAAAGCGCTGGAGAAAGGCGTTGTGGTGGAGGAAGTTTACACGCCTTACCCGATCCATGAGATTTTGCACGGCATGAAGAACAAAACGCACATCAGCCACGCTGCATTTTTCTACGGATTGGGCGCAGTGATCCTTTTGCTGAGCGGAATGTATTACGCCGCTGTGATCGACTGGCCGCTGCATTTCGGCGGAAAACCGTTCAACACCTTCCCGTCGTTTATTGTGGTTACCATTGTGGCAACCATCCTGACCATCACTTTGCTGACACTGTTTACCTTTTCAGTAAGGGCGAAAATTTTTCCGGGGAAAAAAGCTGAAATCATTGATGTGCGTGCCACCGACGATAAGTTCATCATCCTGCTCGATCAGGATAAAATGAATGTGGGAAAGCCTGAGATTACCGAGCTGTTTCAGTCGTTTGGCGCTTCTGAAGTGTATGAAAAAGAAACCGAAAAAACTGCCTGATCCATGAAGATACAAAACCTTAAAAATATTGCATTTGCATTGATTGTTGTGGCTTTTGCCTCGTGCGACCGCGACAGGAATACCACCGGCTGGCAATATTTCGACGACATGGCAAAATCGCCGGCCTACGAAACTTATACACCCAACCCAAATTTTGCCGACGGACAAACCATGCGCAACCCGATGGAAGGAACGA
>CAYRBM010000130.1:0-14825 GCA_964422425.1 uncultured Odoribacter sp. | reverse complement strand
GCCACGAAAAACTATCGGCCACTGTAGCCCCAAATCCGCCCAGCGCCTGCCCCATATAAAGTCCGGTCATGTGAATTCCGATAGCCAGCGAACGGGTTGGTCCACGATGGTAATCGGCAATGAGCGACAATCCGGCTGGAATATATAGCGCTTCGCTGACACCCATCAATGCGCGCAAAGCATACAAATGACCGAACTCATGAACTAGCCCCATCGACAAAGTGACAGCCGACCAAACGGCCAGACTGCCAACGATCAGCCACTTTCGGTTTACGCGGTCGGCAATCAGTCCTGAAACCGGGCTCATCAATGCATAAATCCACAGAAAAACAGCCATCAGCCGCCCAAAATTTTCGGCGGTTTCCAGCTCTTTTATGTCGGCCATCATCGCTACTTTCATGGTCGAAAGCATCTGGCGGTCCATGTAATTGAGCAGGGCCACCATCCACAACAAGGCGACAACCAGCCAGGGATACCATTTTTTCTGTTGAATTTGCATGATGTCTTTCTTTTGTATCAGCTTGGTTATTTTCAATATTCAACCCTTTCAGGGTTGTGTTTCTTTGTTATTCGTTAACCGTGGGCTTACACCCACGGTTATTAAAATCTCACCCTTTCAGGGTTCCAAAAATGTAAAAGTCCGAAGGACTTAAATTTGAATAGCCACCGGTAAAACCGGTGGAAAACAAAATTGATAAAGGTTCAGAACCCCAAAGTGGGTTCAACATTTATTTCTCAGTGTCTATTTTCTCCAGCGTTTTCCAGATTTGGAACAAGCCGCGGGGAACGTGGAAACAGCCTTTCCATTTCCCACCTTTTAAAGGTAGCAAAACTTCGCCGCGACGATTCAGGTAACCAAACCACTCATCGTATTCAGGATCGGCAAAATGCGACCAGGTATAATCGTGAACTTTTTCGAACCATTCCAGGCATTCGGTATTCCCGGTCAGCGAGTAGCCTTTAATCAGGCTAATGAGCGTTTCGATGTGCACCCACCATAATTTCTGATCCCATTCCAGTTGCTGCGGCGGATAACCTTTGATATCAAGGAAATAGAAAATGCCTCCATATTGCTCGTCCCATCCGTACTTCAGGGTGCGGAGCATAATTTCGATGGCTTTGTCTGCCAGTTCAGGGCGCTTCAGCCTGACTGACAAATCCATGATAAACCACATGGCCTCAATAGTATGGCCCGGATTCAGCAAACGACCTTCAAACGAATCGGAGAAACTACCGTCGGGATGAACATTCTCCAAAATTAATCCGGATTCAGGCTGGTAGAAAACTTCCATCACCTCGTTGATGCAGGTTTCGATGGTTTCATCGACCAGTTCCTTCGGAAGCAGATGCTCAATTTCGAGCGAAAGGTTGCACAAAATCATGGGCAGCGAAAAGCCTTTCAACGGACGGGTTCCTGGCGTTGCTTTGGTAAACCGGCCTTTCGGGTTGCTGCTTCGTGCGAGAATATTGTCGAACGTTTTTCGGGCGATGGCGCCATATTCTTCATTTCCGGTAGCCTGAAACAACTGCCCGAAAGCCATCGTAGCAAAGCAATCGGAGAATATATTGTAGGGTTCAACCAACGGGTTTCCCTCACGTGTCAACGAAAAATACCAGTTCAGATTGCCATCGTGACCATGTTGCTGAAGAAAGCGGGCGCCATGCTCTGCCATTTCGAGCCATTCCGGTCGGCGCTCCACCTTGTTGTAAAGTGTTGCAAACATCCAAACCTCACGACCTTGCAGCCAGATAAATTTGTCGGTATCGAACACGTTTCCCTGTCGGTCGAGGCAAGTGAAATAACCACCAAACTGCTCGTCTTTCGAATGATTTTCCCAAAACGGCACCACCTTTTGGAGTAACTCGCTTTTATATTGTTCTGCTAATTTTTTGAAATTCTTCTCCATAGCTTTTATTTTTCAATCTCAATATTAAAACCTATCACCTTTGGGGTACGGATTCCTGGCCGAACTTCTCCGAAAGGAATTACAATCGCTCCGTTCCATACAAAAGCAGTGGTTGTTACCGGCGATTCTCCGGAAATCTGGTCTATTTTGAACCAGGTTTTTGAGCGCGTGTTGAACGCCAGAATGTCTTTCGAGAAACCGGGATGATTGCTCAGCATTTCATCTTTTTCCTGCCAGAGTTTTTGTTTTTCGCCTTCTCCGGAAGCTTTTTCAATCGCGTTATTCAGCCGTTCGGTGCGGTTAAAAAAGATTCCGGGGTCGCCACCCAAAAGCAGAATATGCTCCTCGCCCACTTCCACACCAGTTCCGGCTGAAAGTCCGAGTGATTTTCCCCCGGAAATGATATCACCTTCGTTCGTCCATTTTTGTTTCGAGGGCTGGTATTTCCAAACCGAGCTCAAAAAAGTGGAAACTTCCGAAGTTTTATTCCGGCCACCAATCACATAAACGCAAGTTTCGGTGCTGTCGCTCTGACTAACCACCACGGCGTGCGAAAGAGCCACCGGCATTTCGGGCAAAACGCGCCATCCCTTTTCGGGCTGATTCAGGTCGAGAGAATAAAAGGCAGAGGTTGCTCCTTCGGATGTCAGTCCTCCGGCCACAAAAACGGTAGAATCAACGAAAGCTGCACCGGCAGACGAGGTTGCGACCGGCAATAGGGGCAAGTTTGTGCGTTTGACGTTTCCGTTCTGAAACGAGAACAACGATACTTCGGCAACCGGCCCTTTTTCAGTTTCGCCACCAATGGCCAAAACACCATTTTCAGTCGAAAGGCAGGCCGGGTAGGCCATCGGGAAAGGCAGCCTTTCAGTTGATTGCTTCCAATCGAATTTGCCCGACGCAGTTTTCTCCATCAGAAAAATTTCGTCGTGATATTTTTTCTGTCCGCCGCGCCACGGCAGCCCATTTTCGAAATTGGCGCCACCGGCCACCAACACAAAGTTTCCGTTTGCTCCGGCCACCGGTCCGGCCAGTCCGGGCTGAACCGAATCACCCAAAGCAGGCGGCAACTCCGGAAATGAAACACTTTTCAGAGTTAATTTTTCCGGAGAAGTTGAAACACATGCGTTTTGCAAAACTGCAACCATCGTCAAAAAGATAAATAACCGGTTATATTTTCGAGAAATACTCCTGCATATTGAGTGAACGAACATCTTCGACAAATTTTTCCTGGTTTTTGGCTGACATATTTTTCACTGGCGAGCGGAACTGGCCGCAATCGACCCCCACATATTTCATGTAGGCTTTCCCGGTAGCAATACCACCGTATTTGCCAAGCAGGCGAATCATATCGATGGATTGTTGCTGCAATTTACGGGCGGTAGCCAAATCACCCTGATCGAATGCGTCAATCAGCTGATAATAGAGCGGTGCCGCATAGTTGAAAGTGCTACCAACGCCGCTGCGGGTTCCGAGAACGAGTGCGGAAAGCAGATTTTCGTCGCGCCCCCAGAGCATTTCAAATTTGCCGTCCATAAAATGGATGCAGCTCAAAAAATCCATAAAATCTTCGTGCGTGTACTTTATTCCGGCGAGATTGGGAATTATCGGGGCAGCTTCCTGCAAAAAGTCGTACATGCTTACGTAGCAGCCACTCAGCACCGGAATGTGGTAAAAATACACTGGTGTTTGCGGAACCGATTCGGCAACTTTGGCACAAAATTCGGCCAGTTGTTTGGCTCCGGCAGGCTTAAAATAATACGGTGCAAGCAGGGCCACGGCATCAATTCCGCAGTCGGCCGAGTGCTGCGCGTTTTCAATGCATTCCTTGTACGAGGTTCCGCCAACCAGGCTGATCACTTTCACCGTTTTTTTCACCTTCGATTGCGCAGTCCAAGCCTCAACCAGCTTCATCTTTTCTTTCTGCGACAGCGAAACGCCTTCACCAGTTGAGCCGTTGATGAAGGCTCCAACCACCTTGTTCTTTTCCAGAAAATCGTAATAGCCACTAATCTGATCGTAGATAACTTCCCCCTGATCGTCCATTGGAGTAAAGGGAGCTGCAATTAATCCTTCAAACCTTTCCATATGATTGTTTTTATTCGTTTATTTTTCGTTTTCAACACTGTATTTTATTCCTGAAACCTCACGCACATTCACCCCGTCAGATTGAACGGGAACGAACGTAAACATCCATTTCCACGAGGTTCCTCCGTGAGGTACTTTCAACACCACTTCGTTCCATCCTCTTTTCAGGCTTATTTTTGTAGGTTCGCGAAAGAAATAGTTTTCATCCGAGAACGGAATCTCTTCTGTCTTTTCTGCCAGTCCGGGATTTTTCCAGACCGGTGGCTCAATCAGTTTGCGGTTCAGCCATACTTTGGGATTGGTCGAGTGCCACTGGCCTTGCTGCGGAAATGGTCCTCCCCGTCGTCCGCCCGAGCGCGACCAGTCGTGAAAGCCAATCCAGCAGCTTACCTGCTGATCAACCGGCGACCAGATGTTGGTCGAAGCGAAAACTGTCCCCTGCTTTTCGGAAAACCAGGATGGAAATCCGAAGAAATGCCTGACGTGAATGGTTCCGCCGAAAACCGGTTCCGTTACCGCGTAATTCCGGTAATCGAAGGGTATATTTTTCTCAAAAGCTTCTTCACCCGTAAAGTTTCGGGTAACCTCACCCTTATGATCAAGCGGGCCATAAATTTTCCACGAAATTCCGGTTTGTTTCACGTAAGGAAATGGTTTACCCTGAAAAAAGCGGTCGCGGTGTTCTACCAGCCGGTTTTCAAATTCCTGGAATTCCTGAAAAAGTGGATTTTCCGGAGATGGAAGTTTCGCCAGAAACTGTTCGCCAAAATCGACCTGCTGCCCCTTCCACGAGGTTTCGCTGTAGGTGAGCATTCCCGGATAAACCGGATTCTGGCGCAAAATATCGTATTCTTCGTTTACATTGTTGTCGTTCCAGCAGCAAAGAATCCCACCGAGACGAAGCGAATCGCCTTCCGGTGCATTGCAAATCCGGTCGAAATAAAGTTGTGCCACTCCTGCCAGCGGATCGAGATGATTCAAATAATTCAGGCGAGAATCAATATAGCGGTGGCCATCTTTTGGTTTTCCGTTCGACGACCACAGTTGAGTAATTGATGTACGATCCGAATCAATCTGTTGTCCCGGACGCCAGACAATCACTTCGCGGCCATTTTTCTTTACACGGGCAACCGCAGCATCGAGCAATCCAGCCGCCGGGCGCTCGTACGAGTGCCAGACTTCGTCGGTTCCCAAATGAATGTAGGGCATTTTTTCAGCCGGAACCAAGGCACAAAGTTCGTCGATCAAATCGAGCAAAATCGGCTGTACCCGAGGGTCACTCATCGAATCGAGCGCAAATGCCTTTCTGAAGGCTTCGCAGTGGCCGGGGATATCCAGTTCAGGAACGAGCGTGATAAAACGTTCGTTGCAATAATTTACCAACTCTAAAAAATCTTCCTGCGAATAATATTTCCCAGGCCAGCGTGTATTTGATGACGCCGCAGAAAGTTGCGGGTATTTTTTACTTTCCAGCCGCCATCCTGGGTTATCGGTGACATGAAAATGAAACGTATTGAATTTGTAGGCCGCCATCACATCAATCTGCTCTTTCAGCATTGGCAGCGACATGAAATTGCGACCGACATCCTGCATAAATCCGCGAATCTGAAAAGCAGGCCAATCGGTAATTTCACATCCGGCAACGAGCCTTTTCCCTTCGGCCACTGTGGTTAATTGATTCAACGTTTGCTGTCCGCAAAAAAGACCTGCCGCAGTTTCCGTCTGAAGAACAATCGAGTCAGAGGTCACCTTTAGTCTGTAAGCTTCTTCACGATTAGCACCAACTCCGGAAAGGCGGGTAACCATTCTCGTCACAACCCGCGACTCGTTTCCATCCATCCGGAAAATCTGGTTATTCCAACTGATTTTTTGCGGCTGCGGTATTAAAGCCGGAGCATCAGTTGATTTGATTTGAGCAAACACATTCTGTAACAAACAGAGCGAAACAACCATTGCAACTGTAACTTTCACACTCCATTTTCTGACGCTCCGGGCTTTCATTATTCGATTATTTAAGCAGGTTACCAAGCAAATCGGCAACCGGTATTTTCTGGAAATACAGTTCTTTCACTCCTTCATACACAATCCCGATGGTTTTGCTATCCACCATGCTCATGCACGAATAACCGTAACTGGTTTCCGAGTTCAGCAAAACCTGGTATTCTTTGGGCCAGGTTAGGCCGCCGTCCAAACTGGCCTTGATCGTCATTTGGCTGCGGTCGGTTTTACTATCGGGATTGGAAAAGAACAGCACCTGATGCGTTTTCCCGTTGATTTCGAGATTAGCGCTGATAATGCTGGCCATGCAGTTTGGTTCGGGTAAAGCAGAATTCGACGACTGGTGCGTCGTCCAGGTTTTGCCCAAATCGGTAGTTGTGGCCACTGCACGCCCGTTGGTTTCGCCTTTGTCGGAGCGGTTGCGGTCGTCGCGCATGTTCAGCATCAGGCTTCCGTCAGCTAACTGAACGACCTGTGCTTCGGTGGTATTCGATTTGGCGCCATTGCCAATCTGCCAGGTTTTTCCCCGATCTTTGCTGAAAACGATGGTCGAATGGCAGGTATATTGACCGCCGTCCAACGCTTTGGCTCCCAAGTCAGCTTTAAACTGTGCCGGGAAAACCAGTGTTCCGTCGGTCGTGGTAATTCCGCGGCCGGGCCCTTGCAAAAGCAGTTGCCACGCCGGATTTTTAATTTGTTCGGTAATATTAATAGGTTGCGACCAGGTCAAACCGTCATCTGTACTTTTCACCAGGATAAACTGACCTGTTTCCTCGGGTTTTATGCCAGGTTTTGAAGCCCACCAGAGCATTTGCGATTCGGAAGCACCGCTCATCCAGAGTGCGGCCACCCAAATTGTGTTGGTTTTGTCGTCGAAAAGCACACACGGATCGCCAATTCCGTTCAGTCGCTGCGAACGGCCACCGTATTCACCCATGTCCATAATTACACGCATGGGTTGCCAGGTTTGGCCGCCATCGGTACTGCGACTCATGCCAATGTCAATGTCTTCCTGAAGGTCTTTGCTGTTGTTGTAACGGTTATCATAAACGGCAATCAGCGTTCCTTTGTTGGTTGTGATTAGTCCGGGAATCCGGTAAGTATCAGTTTTGTCTTGTCCTTGTGCCCGCAGGACCATTTTGGGGCGGAAGATAAATTTGGTGGTCGGAGAAACCGTTACCGGTTCGTGATTGGAGAACGACAGTTTCACATTTCCAACCCGAAAATGAGTAAGCAAATCCGGAGAAGCGCTCATCCCAATGTCGAATTTCAGGAAGTGAACTCCCAAACCCAGCTGTCGGTTACCGGTGATTATAGTTTTCGTCTCCGGTTTCTTCGAAACACCGAACAAAGCGTTGGTATCCGAACCTTTTGCAACTCCGGAATATTTTGCCGAAATGGATTCTACTCCGGAAAATCGGCTGTCGCCTGAAAATGAGATTTCAAGCTGATTCAGGATGAGCGGACCATTCTCGGCCGTAACCGTCAGGCGAAGTTCCATCACTCCGGAATTTTCGGCGCCGGCAATCAGGGGCAGATGAACCTGTTTCAATTCTGCTGAATTAACTGAGGCTTCATCGGAGGCCGCAACCCCGTCGTTTTTGCATTGCGGCGAAGTCAGTAAAAGAACTAAAAAGAGTAAGATATTCAGGCTGGTCATTGTTGGTTGTTTGAATTGCATGGTGTAAACTGTCCTGAAAAGGGCGACCTAATCAGACTTGATAAATATAGTTGTTTATTCACAAAAAAATGAAGTAAGAGCCTGTTGCCAGGCCCTTACTCATTGGCCTTTTAACCAAATCTATAAACTAAAATCGCGAAAGATTCATTTTTTTAATATCCGGTTGTTTGAACCAGTTTCGGATCAGCATTCAGGGTACCTTTGTCAACCGGCCACAAAACGCGGAAAGGTTCGGTAGCTTTCAGAACGGCTGTTCCTGAATAGCTTGAAGCTGCATCAAAAGCCAGCGGCTTGCCATTCATGGCATCTTTCATGCGACAGATGTCGTACCAGCGTTTACCTTCAAAAACAAATTCAAAGTCGCGCTCGGCCAGAATAGCATATTCGTTGGTTTTGAAATCGGCATTTACAAAGGCGTCGGTTGCGGCGGCGTAGTCGCTGCCGTAAGCCCGCTGACGAATCTGGTTGATATACTGAGCCGGATTTCCGTTTTTCATATTTTCAACTTCAGCCAGCATCAGCAATACATCAGCATAACGATAAAGGGGTTCATTGGAGTCGTAAACGCGGGCTCCGGTTGCATTGATCGAACCGATGAATTTCTTCATGGCGGTACCTTTCACTACTCCGTTTTTGTCGTAATATTCCATGAAAGTTGCCGCACGGCGTTTATCCTTGGCATTGAATGCTTTCCAGAAATTCAGCGTATATTCATAACGTTGGATAGCTGTTCCTTTCAGGTTCAGAACATCGCCCAGTTTAGCTCCTGCTTTGTCGTAGAACGAAACAATGTTGGCATCGGCATACAGGAAGTTGGAGACGCTGCTGGTTGCTTCGCCATCGGCATAATTAATGCTGAAAATGATTTCTTTATTGGATTCGTTGTTGCTGGCAAAGATGCTGGCAAAATCGGCAACCAAGCCAAACTGCGTATTGTTTTTCACTTCATTCAGGAAACCTTCGGCCTTGGTTAAATCTCCCGAATTTGGAGTTTGCGTATCCAGAGAAACTTTTGCTGACCACAAATAAACTTCGGCAGCCAGCATTTGAGTTGCAGCTTTCGACCATGTCACATTGTTGGTCCAGCTTTTTCCCGACGACGCAAAATAAGCCAATGATTTGTCGATATCGGCTTTAACGAAATCCATCACTTCCTTCGCTGTTGAGCGGGCAGTGTAAAGCTCGGTTTGCGATACCTGACCATCAAGCACCTTTACTTTGGTAACCAGCGGAACTCCGCCATAGGCACGATAAAGCGTAAAGTAATACAGGGCACGAATACCGTAAGCTTGCGCCAACAGGTAGTCAACGTCCTTCTGGTTGTTGATCTGAATGTCGCTTCCTTCGATGTTTTGGATCAGCAGGTTGCAGTCGAAAATATTTCCGTAGAAACCGCCCCATCCGGATAGTCCGGGGTTGTCAACATTAATGGTGTTTCCCTTGATCGGGTCGTTAAAAGTGGAGGCTCCCTGCGAGCCGGTTCCGGTAACCTGCAATCCGCCGCGGGCCTCACCCATGATGAATTTCCGGTTGAAATCGTTGCTCCGTAAATCGAGATGAATTCCGTTAACGTAGGTTTGCACCTGAGCGAGATTCTTCCAGTAATTGGCATTTCCGTAGTTGTCAATTGGGCCCAAATCAAGCACGTCGCAACTCGTAAACATCAGAGAAGCACTTACGAATGCCGTTAAAAAGATTTTTAAATATTTTGCTTTCATATTATTCTAGATATTTCAGGTTTTAAATTAGAAAGAGACATTCAATCCAAAGGTTACAATCCTCGGTAAGCTGTAACCGGCATCCTGAATACCTCCGCTTTCGGGACTTGACATGGTTTTGGCAGCTGTCAGATAGCCCAGGTTTTGACCGGTAACCGACAGTTCAAGCCGTTCAATCTTTGCTTGTTTCAGCAAGGTATTTGGAACTGCGTAAGTCAGCGAAATCTGGCGGAACGACAGGTAATCGCCTTTGTAGGTAAACAAGGTCGAATTGCGGTAGTTTCCTTTTCCGAGCTGATCGGCCCACATATAAGTTGGGTATTTGGCATTCGGATTTTGCTCGGTCCAGGTATTTTCAACATCCATCGTTGGGTTGTAAGTTCCCTGCATGTTTCCTAAAATCCATGGCAAACGATAGTCCATCACGTAAAAGCCCAAGGCATAGTCGAATGCCGCATAAAAGCTGAAGTTTTTGTACGAAACTGTTGTATTGAAACCTCCAATCCAGTGAGGAGTTGTATTTCCGATTTTCACAAGGTCGTAATCGTCGATCACATTGTCGCCGTTTACGTCTTTCCAGTTTACGTCACCTGCCATTAGTGGCATTCCACGTGTCGAAATTTTCTGAGCTTCGGTCAAAGCAGCCCAGTCGGCCGTTCCGTATAATGTGCGGGTTGTTGCGCCCTGGAAAGTGATGGGTTTTACAATGCGGTTTGCCGGAATATCGGAAGCACTCTTGTAAAGTCCGTCGGCCTGCCATACGTACAATTCGCCTGGTTCCTGTCCTTCCTGATAACCACCAACCCAGATTAAGTCGGCTGCATCCTTTCCGGAGTAAACCTGGAATGCACCCTGACGATTCAACGGAAGACCGTTGTCAGGTAGTTTTACGATGGTGTTTTTGTTGTAAGAGATGTTCGCGTTAATGTTCCATTGAATCGTCTTTGACCGGATCGGTTTTGCTCCCAGTTCGATTTCAACACCGCGGTTGCGGAATTGGCCATTGTTGGTGCGGATTCCGCTGATACCCGAAGAAATCGGAAGCGACAAGGTCGCAAATTTATCGGAGGTCAAACGATCGTAAACAGTAAAGTTGGTCGAAAAGCGATTATCGAGGTAACCCAAATCTAAACCGGCTTCCAGTGTACGGGTTTTTTCCCAGCGGAGACTTGGATTCGGAACCGATCCCAGAATAAATGTTGAAGTTCCGTTGTATTTAGTCGATCCGACATAACTTCCCTGCAGTTCGTATGCTCCGATACCCGAAACATTACCATTTAAACCATAGCTGGCTTTCAATTTACCAAACGAAAGGATGTCGGAAAGACTCTTTGCAAACGACTCTTTGGTAAAGATCCATCCGGCAGAAGCTCCGGGGAATGTACCCCAACGGTTGTCGATGAGCCGGGAATATCCGTCCTGTCGCATAACCAGTGATAAAAGGTATTTGCCCATGTAATCGTAGTTTGCACGTCCGAAGAATGACAAAATGCGCTGCTGAACATGGTAGGAGTCCATACCGCGTTTATCCTTATCAGCCGAAGTTAAAGCCAGATCGCGGAAATCGTCGGTGGCAGCGCCCGATCCCCATGCAGAAAATCCGTAGCTATAAGTATCGTAGTATTCTGCACCGGCCAATGCTGAGATAAAATGCTCACCCAATTGTTTCTGATAATTCAGCACTGCATTGTAAGTCTGATCAATGGTACGGTCGAAACTTGCCGAGGTGCTGCGATTAGTATTGAATGCGGTTGGCGAAGTGCGGAAATCGCGGTTAAACGACTCATAATAACCTTCGCTGTAATAGAGGTTTGCCGAAAGTTTCAGGAACAAATCTTTCGTGAAGTCAACTTTGAACGACTGATTCATAGTGAATTTGTCGGTCTGGTTGAAAATGAAAAATAATTCTTCCTGATAATTCTGGTTACCGTCGCCACTGTTGTTGCCAAGGCGCGGGGTTCCATCTTCGCTTGCAAAACGCACAGTTGGCGGCAGTGAAAGGACGCGGCTAAAATAGTTGGCTTCGCTACCTTGCGATCCCGGCATCGACTGCCAGTTAGCCCGGTTAAAATTAAAGCTTGAAGTCGAAGTCAACCAGGGTTTTACCTGGTAGTCGCCATTCAGCACAAAAGAAAAACGTTTATAAAACGACGAAACGGGTAATCCCTGCGAATAATTGTAGCCTATACCCGCATAGTAATGTCCTTTATCGTTTCCGCCCGACATATTAATATTATAATCCTGCGTATAAGATGGATTTTTGAAGTTATAATCGGCAGGAGTTGTATTCTTGAAAATCAGGTTTTCTGAAATAGTCGCATCATTCGGATAAAGTCCTTTCAAGAATGCGTAAACCGGATCTTTCATGGTTTGCCATCCCTGGTTCAGCAAAAATTTGTTCTGCTCAGTCAAATACATCGTGCTCCAGATCGAATTTGTTGTATTGATCAGCGGTGTAGTGCCATCTGCAGCAAAATAAGCATTGCCGGTTCCGTAAGGTTGAGCACCGGTAAGTGTAGCAATATTGGTAGCATAACCAACACCGGTTCCGTCAGCTTTTTTCCAGATGTTGTTGGCTTTCACGTAGGCCGGACGCATCCAGGTCAGATATGTTTCGGCATCAGCAAATTCGTAGGGATTATTGAGATAATTTACCCCCATCTTGGCTTTAACATTTATTTCCGACTGACCAGCTTTTCCGGTTTTCGTCTTGATCAGGATTACACCATTGTTGGCACGCGCTCCGTAAATAGCAGTAGCCCCGGCATCTTTCATCACTTGCATATCCTCCACATCCTCGGGATTGATGTCGGACAAACTGCCGCGAATCTGACCATCGACAATAACCAGTGGAGAGCCAGAACCATCGAGGTTGGTACCACCGCGAAGAATAATAGTTGGTGTTGCACCCGGGTTCCCGGAAGTTTGAACCACCCGTAAACCAGTAACAGCACCGGAAAGAGCCTGTGCAGGGTTGGAGAAAACACCCGTGCTCAGTTTCTTACTGTCAACTTTTGCAATAGAGTTAGTACTTCGGGCTCGTGTTTGAGTTCCTCCGTAACCGGTAACAACCACTTCGTCGATCGCCTGAACTGATGTTCGCAGAACTACATTGACTTCAGATTGTCCGCCAATCTGCTGGTCAACGGAAACATATCCGACCATGGAAAACGATAACTCGTCTTTCCAGGCAGGAACGCTGATGATGAATTTACCGTCAAAATCAGTAATCGTGCCAACAGTCGTTCCTTTCACAACCACGCTCACTCCGGGAAGCGACGAACCATCGGCAGCATCAGTTACAGTACCCTTCACAGTCTTTTGAGCCGAAACCTGGCCAAAAGACATCAGGAACAAAAAAGCCATTCCTAATGGCAACAATGCTAGAATTTTATTCATAACAGGTTAATTAAAATATTGAGAATTCATATTTGCCTTATGTCCTACATAACACAACAAAGATAGAGATTGAATCATTTCATCCAAATTTTTTTCAAGGATTTTTTTAATGATTTTTAACACGCCGAACTGATATCCAGCATTTAAGATAATTTCCTTCATTCTGCAACCTTCAGAATCCGGCATCAATAAAGGATTTCGTAATCAAAAACAAACAGATAAATGAAGATCTAATGTTGAATTTTGATGTCGAAGCTTATTGCTGATCGTTTCCGAATTGAAAGTTTTCATCACTATATTCGTCTTTCATTTGAAAATTTGTTTATTTTTGTCTTATGTAATACATATATGATGAAAATTATCGATTTCAAAAAACTTTGAATGGACAAAAAGTATTTTTTTTGTTCGTGTCGAATTGATCGATGATACAACCAATTAAATTTACATCGTACCAAACAGATTTAACTGCATGGCCATGAAACCTGATAGTTTAACCGACGGATTACAAGCCGTCGACACCCGAAGCCTGGTTGATAAAGTAGAAATGAACCTGATTGAATTCTTTTCGAGTAAAGAATTACAGCCGGGCGACGCGATCCCTAAAGAACTTGAATTAGCAGAAATAATGGGCGTTAGTCGCACGGTCATCCGCGAATCGCTCACACGGCTTAAAACGATGGGCCTCATCGAATCGAAGAAGCACAAGGGTGCCGTCATTAAAAGTCCTGACCTGCCTTCCATTCTGCAGAAATCGATGATCCCAACGATTCTCGACGAAGGAACCCTGAAAGATATCTTCGAAATGCGACTGGTTATTGAAGTAGGGATGGCCGACCTGGTTGTTACCCGTGCTACCGATGCCGATATCGAGGAACTGTTTTCGATTGTTAAAGACGAGGCCGACTATTCGGCAAATACACTGTTTGATGTGGACTACGAAATCAAATTTCACAGCAAGCTCTACGAAATAACCGGGAATCAAACATTAAAAGGATTTCAGAGAATGCTTCTGCCGGTATTCAGCTACGTATATACCAGCGGATTAATCAACAAAAAAATTGCAGACAAAAGATATGTTTCGCACAAAGAGCTGGTTGATGTTCTTCGCGAACGCGATGCAGATAAGTTTAGAACGGCCATGCGTAAACACCTCGAAAATCATTTCAAAAGACTGATGGCACTCGAAAACGATTTAAAAAATCAATAGATAAGTTTCATGCTAAAAATATCGGGGAACTCGTTTCTGGTATTCGAGATATGAGTTACCAAATTCACGTTCGAGGTATGCCTCTTCGCCCAGTACGATGAAGTGGTGAACCACCATTCCGTAAATCAATACACCAAGTACAAGTAAACTGGGGATTATTAAGAATGTCGCTGTATTCATGAAAATGAAACTTGCATACATTGGGTTACGGCTGAATCGGTAAATTCCGCCCGTTCGCAGCTCGTGCTTTCCCTCCGGAAGACCAATGTGCGTAATCAATCCCATCTTGAGATATGCCGGAACGATGATCAGGTTGGCTGGTGCCAGAACAATTGCAGCCAACAGTTTTTGGACGTCGGGAATTTCACTTTGAATTAGAAAAGGAATAGCTGACCGATACTCAGGAAACATTGCGATAAAGGCAAATAATGCCCAGGCACCAAACAACAAAAACTTTCCGGAGTAAAAAAACAGAGGCCGAATAGTTGGCCGGCCCATTGCACTTTTACCGGCACGGGCCAAAAAAGCACCTAAAATAACAGTTGCCAAAATTGGCATTCCGATTAAAACAGCAACACAATAGTCTATCCAGTTCATTTTGTAATTCTTATGAATTCAAATCAAACGATTCGTAGTTTATAATAGTTCAAACCGCTGCCCCAAATCATCTATTCGTACTTCCTCTCAGAAACTGTTTAAAAATTTCCCGCAGGGAAAATCTGTCGGTATAAATGTAGATTTTTGAGCAATATAACTACTCATTCAAATTTAGTAACCTGAGTTCGATTAATAACTAATTGAAAATAAGCAACAAAAGGATAAAATAG
>CAYRBM010000129.1:0-14951 GCA_964422425.1 uncultured Odoribacter sp. | reverse complement strand
GGGTTTTCAATCCCTCATGTTGAGAACAAACACGCGAGTTACTTCAGTTTATCTTCAATAATCATCCCTAAAATATCGCCCAGTTTGCGGTTCATGGCGGCTATTTGTTGCGGTACAAAGCTGGTGGCAGTCATTCCGGGGGTTGTGTTTACTTCGAGGAAATAGAACTCGCCGTCTTTTAAGATGTAATCCATACGCACGATTCCCGAGCAGTCGCACCAATCGTAGATGCGCGAGGAAAGTTGCTGCACTTTCCGTGTCAGTTCGGGCGAAATGCGGGCCGGTGTAATTTCATCGGTTTTCCCGGCCACATATTTGGCTTCGTAATCGAAAAATTCGTTTTGCGGAATGACTTCGGTAACGGGGAAAATCATTTCCTGTCCGGATAGTTTAACCAGTCCGCAGGTGAATTCTTTTCCTTCGATAAACTGTTCGATCAGGATGTCGTCGCTTTCGTTCAACGCCATTTCAACGGCAGGAATCAGCTGACTTTTTTCTTTCACTTTGGTCACCCCAAAACTTGATCCTCCGGCATTTGGTTTCACGAACATGGGCAGTCCCAATTCAGCAATCAAACGGTCGGCATCCGGGTGATCGCCCCTGAACAACCGAACTGATTTGGCCATCGGCACGCCAAAGTTGCGCAGGTAGTTGCTGCAGAAATATTTGTTGAATGTTAAAGCCGAAGAATAAACGCCGCAGGTGGAGTAGGGTACTTTCACCAAATCGAAATAACCCTGAAGTTTCCCATCTTCGCCCGGAGTACCGTGGATGGTGATGTACGCAAAATCGAATTGAATTTTTTCGCCGTTTCGTACAAACGAGAAATCGTTTTTATCAATCGGGGCAATTGGTTCATCATTTTCTACGACGTTCCAGTCGAGCCCTTTCATCTCCACTTTCCAAACGTTATAAGTTTCGCTGCTGATCGATTCGTAAACGTTTTTGCTGCTTTTTACTGAAACCACGAACTCCGAAGAGTCGCCTCCATAAACGACGGCTATATTTTTTTTCATTTTTAATAAATTTTGAACCACATAGGTCACATAGTTTTTTGTTTTAATTCTTTTCTCTATGTGTTCTATGTGTCAATGTGGTTTTATTCTTCATTCATTTTCCGGTTGGCCAGGTAATTTCTCCATTTTTCAATCACCTGTTTAAAATCGTCGGCCAATTCCGATTCGAAAAGCATTTCCTCGCCGGTAGCCGGATGCACAAACCCGAGTGTTTGGGCATGAAGCGCCTGCCGTGGAAGAATCGCGAAACAATTGGCAATAAACTGCTTGTATTTGGTAAAGGTTGTGCCCCGCAAAATCTGGTCGCCTCCGTAATTGTCGTCGTTAAAAAGCGGATGGCCAATGTATTTCATGTGTACCCTGATTTGGTGCGTGCGTCCGGTTTCAAGCCGGCATTCAACCAAATTCACGTATCCAAGCCGCTCAATTACCTTATAATGGGTCACGGCATGTTTGCCATGTTCGCCGTCGGGGAATACGGTAAATACCTGCCTGTTTTTAGGGCTTCGGCCAATATTTCCGGTAATGGTACCTTCGTTGTTTTCCAAATCGCCCCAAACCAACGCGATATATTTGCGCCTGGTTGTTTTCTCGAAAAACTGGAGCGAAAGGTTAACCTTGGCTTCAAGTGTTTTGGCAACTACCAGCAGCCCTGAGGTATTTTTATCAATCCGGTGAATCAGTCCGGGACGGGGATCGTCGGAATTAAAAAGTGGTAATTCCCTGAAATGATAAGCCAGTGCGTTGACCAGTGTTCCGGAATAATTGCCGTGTCCGGGATGAACGACCAGTCCGGCCGGTTTATTGATAACGATGAGGTGATCGTCTTCGTAAACAATATTCAGGGGAATATTTTCGGGGATGATCTTCAGTTCGCGCCGGGGATAATCCATTACAATCGAAATCTCGTCGCCGGGCTTAACCTTGTAACTCGATTTGACCGGAACTTTGTTGACCAGAATGTTGCCATTGTCGGCAGCAGCCTGCAAGCGGCTTCGGGAAGCATTGTTGAGGCGGTTTGATAAAAATTTATCAATTCGCATCAATGTTTGTCCGGGGTCAACAACCAGGTTATAATGTTCAAACAGCGAACCTTCCTCCGGTTCGTCCAGGTCGTCAAAATCCTCGATCAGATCGTTATCGTCAATCATGCTAGAAAAAAGAGTTTTCGGTTTTTTCTTCCTCGGGTTTGGCTTTCAGTTTTTCAGGATCGATGGTGAGCCATAAATCGATGGCTGTGCCCTGGGTTACTTCAAAAACCTCGGCCGGATCAGGACTTTGCTTGTATATAATTGCCTTTGCTTTTTGCATTTCATAAAGTACCGACTCGTCGTATGTGATGTTTCCGACATTCAGGAATGCTTCTCCCAGCGTCAGGCGGGCTTCGGCCAGGTTGCGTCCGAACAGGGTCGGAACTTCGCTGGTTTCTCCGTTGCTGTCGCTTCCCAAAACCAGGTCAACTACCGAACCTTTTGGGACCCTCTCACCAACTGCGACGATTTGCCCGTCGATTTTTTGCTGAAGTACCAGGTTTGGAAATTCGGATGGCTGATATTCAACCGTTCCGGCGATAAGTCCTGAACTTTCGATCAGATTTGTCGCCTGCCGGTAGGATATGTCGGTAAGCTGTGGCATCGGGATCATTTCCTGACTGACTGCACAAAGCGTAATGAAAACGGTGCGGTTTTCCTTTACCTTCATTCCGGCTTTCGGATATTGATCGAGCACTGTTCCGGGGGCAGTTTCTTTGGAGAAAACCGAATCCCGTATTTGATATCGCAAATCGAGATTACCCAAAATTGACGCTACTTCTCCATCTGTTTTTCCTTTCAGGTCGGGTATTTCAATAGAGTCGCCGTGATCGGTGTAAACACGAAGGGCAAACATGTTGGCTACGAGCAGGAAAATGGTAATTCCTATTGCCGCCAAAGCATTTGTCTTGAAGGTTTTACTTTTAAAGAATTCTTTCAGGGTCATGCGGAAGTATTCTGATTTCGGTGAACAGGGCAAAAGTAATCTAAAAATCGGTTGGAAGGATTGTCGAAATGCAGTTTCTGCGGGAGTTCCCTAACGAAGTTGGCATAAACACAAAAAGGTAAAGAAAATTCATTCTTTACCTTCTGTATATCGTTAAGATCCTAAAAGATTCTGATTATCCTTTGTAGCGGGGTTCGTCAGAAACAGTCAGTTTTTTTCTTCCTTTTGCACGGCGGGCTTTCAGTACTTTACGGCCATTGGCAGTTGACATTCTTTCTCTGAAACCGTGTTTGTTTCTTCTTTTTCTGTTTGATGGCTGAAATGTCCTTTTCATAGTATCAGTAATTTTTTTAATTGCTTTTTGGAACCAGCCTCACGGCTCGTTTCATTAGCCTGTATTTTAATTGATGTTATTCTTTTTCAAATCGGACTGCAAAAATAGTTCTTTTTTCAAATCATGCAAACCTGTTCAGTTTTTATTTTATTTATTTTTTAAAGCCAAATGAATCAGCTTCTTGGTTTCAAAAAAATCTTCCTGAAAAAAGTCGGGCAGGTTGTACACTTTTACTTTGGAGCCAAACGGAGCTACCTCATCTTCAAAATCGCCGCCTTTGAGGTAAAGTATGCCGTTGCCCAGTTCGTTGGTGCTTTGATCCGAAATTTTAGTCCGCACCATGGCTACGAACTTCGGAAATGAGGTTACCGCGCGGCTGACTACAAAATCAAATTTCTGCTTTACCTCTTCAACCCGGATGTGCTGAGCCGAAACATTTTGCAGGTTTAAAGCCGATGCAACTTCGTTCACCACCTTTATTTTTTTCCCGATGGAGTCGATCAGCGTAAATGAAACTTCGGGGAAAAAAATAGCCAGCGGAATGCCGGGAAACCCACCTCCGGTACCCACATCGAGCACGGTGGTTCCGGGCTTAAACCGGATAACACGGGCAATAGCCAGCGAGTGCAATACATGGCGTTCGTAAAGCTGTTCAATATCTTTTCGCGAGATCACGTTGATTTTGGAATTCCATTCATCGTAAAGTGAGCTGAGACGGGCAAATTGTTCGGTTTGCTGACCAGTGAGGTCAGGAAAATATCGGGTAAGAATCTCCATCATTTCGGGTTAAAAGTTAAGCTTAAGCTTCGCTGTCGTCTATTTCGGTCGATTCAATCATTTTGAAAAGCATCTCGCGGGCTCTGAATAGCTGGGCTTTGACAGTTCCTAAAGGTAAATTCAGTTCCTGGGCTATTTCTTCGTATGAAAATTCGCGGAAATAGCGCAACTCAACCAGGATGCGGTATCGGGGTTTCAGCCGATGCACGATTTTACGCATTAAAATTGCTTTTTGTATGCGTATCAGCTTCTCCTCGGGGTTGGGCTCGTTCGAACGTAGTTTGATCGGAGGGTCGTTGTCTCCGTTTTCCTGGTTGTTTTCAATCGAAACATAGACTCCCTTTTTTTTCCGGAGAAAATCAATGCAGTTATTGGTCGCAATTTTAAACAGCCAGGTGCTGAATGCGTATTGCGGCGAGTATTGATGAAGGTTTTTAAATGCTTTCCCGAATGCTTCGAGGGTGAGGTCTTCGGCGTCGTTTTTATTATTCACCATTTTCAGGAGCATGAAATAAATCGCGTCCTTGTACCTGCTCATGAGCTTGGCAAAAGCTTTCTCATCGCCGGTTAGGGCAGCTTCAACCAGCAGAAAATCGTACTGGGCTTTGTCCGATAATTGAGGATTTAGTTCCATCTGTTTCTTCGGTGAATAATGTACATTGACCAAATATACCACCAGTTGACGAATGGTTTTATCAGAATGTACGTAAACGAAGATAAGAAAATTTTCTTTTCGTTCAAGCGATTTAACAGTATTTTGACAGTTGTCAGAAGTAATATGAAATGGATAAACGGAAATGCCGAAAAGGTTATCCAATACTCCGGATGGATGATAATGAGGGCTGTAGTCAGGGCAGGAATCAGAATTCTGCTGAGGTCGTCAATAAACAAATTGAGCTTTCTCCCCCACGAAAGGCTTTGCCTGATTTGAACCCCTTTCTTGATTAGTTTAACGTGGTCGCCACGATCGTCTTCAATGTGTTCCCGAATTGCAGAAATGGGCTCGGTTGTAATTTTAACCTTCCCTTTTTTGAAATTTTCGTTGAAGATCAATTCCAGATTCGCAAAATTCCTGTTCAGTTTATGCCTGAATCCAAGCGTTTCAAAATAGAGTGATTTCTTGAACAGCACATTGTTCTCATTAAAAACAAAAGGTTGTCCGGCAACGATCCATGCCCCGCTAATCATGAACTGATGAAATCGCTCGATGCGGCACAACAAATTCCGAAGTCCTTTTTTTCGCTCCACGTTGGTGTACGAAATTACGGCCTCAGTTTCGGGGCCGATCAGGCTGTTCAGCTTAGCCAGCCAGTTGGGATCGATATTTCCGGAGAATGGCGTCAGTAAAATAATCCAGGGCGACGAAGCTCCTTTCAGTCCGATATTAATGGCCTGTTTGCCCGAGAACCGGGTTTCCTGGCTTAGACTGGTCACTTTTAGCCTGGGATTGGTCTCGGCCAGCACATTCAGGATTTCGAGCGTATTGTCTTCGGAATATTCGTTGATGATCAGCAACTGATGTTGGTCGTAATTTAATGTTTCGAATTTTCCGAGAATTTCCCTGATTCGTTCTTCCTCGTTTCTAACCGGGACGATAATGGTGACCTGACGCAAGGGCTGGTCGGCGGGTTTATTTTTGTGGCGGGCCAGTTTCAGGTATCGGGCTAACAAATAATACAACTGAATGAGAAAAACAACCGCAAGGGAACCCATCAGCACCCAATCGCTGATGTTCAGTAGTTGAAAGTTTATAATCTTCACTTTAGGATCGCTTAATGATTAAAACGTGCCCTTTGTTTGAGCACCCGGCAAAATTAATAAACCTGCCGGTTAAATCATTCCGAATTTAATTAGATTTAACAGTTGCCCTGTTGCTTGTTTTTCCTGTAGTTACAGTTTTATACCTATCTTTGGGCACTCAAAAATCCGGTTCATGCAGTTTGATTTGAAACATACTACTTCGGGCAGTAAGGCCAGGGCAGGCGTTTTAGTTACCGATCACGGTACGATTGAAACACCGATTTTTATGCCTGTTGGTACAGCTGGTTCGGTAAAGGGCATTCACAAAAAAGATTTGAAAGAAGATATAGGCGCCCAGATTATTTTGGGGAATACCTACCATCTTTACCTGAGGCCGGGGATGCCGATTATTGAACAGGCTGGCGGTCTGCATAAATTCAATGGATGGGACGGGCCTATCCTGACCGATAGCGGTGGCTATCAGGTTTTCTCACTGGGCGATATTCGCAAACTGAGTGAAGATGGAGCACGGTTTCAGTCGCATATTGATGGTTCTTATCACCTGTTCACTCCTGAAAATGTGATCGATATACAGCGAATCATCGGGGCCGACATCATGATGGCTTTTGACGAATGTACGCCCGGAGATGCTGAATACGAGTATGCCCGGAAATCGATGGAAATGACCCAGCGCTGGCTCGATCGTTGCTGGAATCAATTTGTGAAAACCTCACCCAAATATGGTCATTCGCAATGTCTTTTCCCCATTGTTCAGGGAGCTGTTTATTCTGATTTGCGCGAAAAAGCAGCCCGGAATGTGTTGCAGTACAACAGCGATGGTTATGCCATTGGCGGGCTTTCGGTGGGTGAACCTGAGAAGGATATGTATGCTATGATTGAGGTTGTGAATGCCGTATTGCCTGAAAACAAACCCCGATACCTGATGGGGGTTGGCACGCCGGTGAATATACTGGAAGGTATTGACCGGGGGGTAGATATGTTCGACTGTGTGATGCCTACCCGCAACGGACGCAACGGAATGCTTTTTACCCGAAAGGGAATCATGAATATGCGAAACAAAAAATGGGCTGATGATTTTTCTCCTGTTGATCCGGATGGAACATCGTTTGTTGATCATCATTACAGCCGGGCCTTTTTGAGGCATTTAATTATCGCGGGCGAGATGCTGGGCGCTCAGATTGCCAGCCAGCATAACCTGGCGTTTTACCTTTGGCTGGTGAAAGAGGCCCGCCGCCATATTCTGGATAATACATTTAAAAGCTGGAAAGAGGAGATGGTTGGTCAACTTTCTGTTCGGCTGTAAATTTTCAAAGATGAATGTTCGGAGACCTTGTAACCTTTGGCTTTGTACTTTAAACTTTTGACCTGGACAAGTATGCTGCATAAGATAGACTTCTATATTATCCGGAAATTTTTAGGCACATTTTTTTATGCCATCGCATTAATTATCAGTATTTCGATAGTTTTCGACGTGTCGGAGAATATTGATGATTTTATGTCGAAGGATGTGCCGGCCAAAGCCATTATTTTTGATTATTACCTCAATTTTGTCCCGTATTTTGCCAATCTGTTCAGCGGACTTTTCACGTTCATTGCCGTTATTTACTTTACTTCAAAGCTGGCCTACAATACCGAGATTATCGCCATTCTGAGCAGTGGCGTGTCTTTCAACCGGCTGATGCGTCCATATCTGGTTAGTGCGTCGGTCATTGTTCTGTTTTCGTATGTGCTTGGAAATTATGTGATCCCGCCCGCCAACAAGAAAAAGGTTGATTTCAGGAATGCCTACATCGGAACCCGAAAACCGGCCAATGAGCGGAATATACACCGGCAGCTTGAGCCCGGCGTATTTGTATATATCGATTCGTACAATTCGAATACCGATGTTGGGTACCAGTTTACCATTGAAAAATTTGTGGACCGAAAGCTGGTTTCCAAATTGACGTCGGAATACATCAAGTGGGATCGTGAAAAAAAGAGCTGGGTGATTCACAATTACAATATTCGCACCATCGACGGTTACACCGAGCGCATTACCAAAGGAACGGAGATTGATACCACACTGAATATGGTTCCGGAGGATTATCAGGTGATCGAAAATATTGTTGAAACAATGACTCTGCCTACGCTGAATGAGTCGATTTCGACACTGAAGCTTCGGGGCGTGAATACCACCGATTACGAGATTGAGAAACACCGCAGGCGTTCAGGACCATTCTCGGCTATAATTCTTACCATTATTGGGGTTTCGCTGGCGTCGCGAAAAATTAAGGGAGGAATTGGCTTTCATCTGGGGCTGGGGCTGCTGCTTAGTTTTTCCTACATCATGTTTATGCAGGTGACCACTGTCTTTGCTACCAGCGAACTACTTTCGCCCTGGATGGCCATGTGGATTCCGAATGTTTTGTACGGGGCTCTGGCCTATTACCTTTACCGCAGAGCTGCCCGCTGAGTTTAAAAATTCAAACTCATAATAAAATAATTCAAAAACAAACAAGCAAACCGCAGGAGTATTATCCAGGTAAATGTTTTATAAAACACATCCGGCAACAAAAAATTAATAATTTTGTCGCTTCATAAAAGTAGGTCTTGGGTGTAAATTATATGCCTAAGATTATTTTTTCATTCAAAAAAACAACATCTATGTCGCTGAAAAGAAACATTTTAGACCTTCGTAAACGGAAGGATCAGGTTCGTCTGGGCGGGGGAGATAAGGCCATTGAGAAACAAGTTGCTCAAGGCAAATTAACCGCCCGTCAACGTATCCTCTCTATTGTTGATGAGGGCTCATTCCATGAATACGATATGTTCGTTGAGCATGTTGGGACGGACTTCAATATGGGCAACAAAGTTTTGGCCGGAGACGGAGTAGTCATCGGAACCGGAACAATTTATGGTTCTCCGATTTGTATCTATGCCCAGGATTTTACTGTTGAAGGTGGATCTTTAGGTTTGATGCACGCCCGCAAGATTACCAAAATTATGGATCATGCGCTGAAAATGCGCGTTCCGCTGATTGGGATTAACGACTCGGGAGGTGCCCGTATTCAGGAAGGTGTTAACTCACTGGCCGGATATGGCGAAATTTTCTTCCGCAACACGCTTTCTTCAGGCGTAATTCCGCAAATTTCGGTTATTCTCGGACCATGCGCCGGTGGTGCTGTTTATTCTCCGGCTTTGACTGACTTTGTATTCGTGGTGGAGAATATCTCGAAAATGTTTATCACCGGTCCCGCAGTTATTAAAAGTGTTTTGGGCGAAGACATTTCGATGGAAGCGTTGGGCGGAGCAAAAGTTCATGCCGAAATTACCGGAAACGCCCATTTTTATGCCATGAGCGAACAAGAATGTTTTGACCAGATCAAGACGTTGATTACTTATATTCCTTGGAATAACACGCAGAAAGCGAAAGCTTTCCCACCGAAAGAACCTAAATCGAAAAACAAGATTGAAAATATTGTTCCGGTTGATGCCCGTTTGCCTTACGACATTCGCGAAGTGATCAAATCAATTACCGATGGTTCGGAGTTCTTCGAAATCATGGAAATGTTTGCCGCCAATATCGTCATCGGTTTTGGCCGCATGAATGGCGAAACTGTTGGCTTTGTGGCCAATCAGCCGTTGGTATTGGCCGGTGTACTCGATTGCGACAGCTCCGATAAAGCCGCCCGTTTCATTCGCTACTGCGATGCCTTCAATATCCCGATCATCACGTTGGAAGATATGCCAGGCTACCTGCCCGGAATTGATCAGGAACACGCAGGAGTTATCCGCCACGGTGCCAAAATTCTGTATGCCTATTCCGAAGCTACCGTTCCAAAAATTACGGTGATCATCCGGAAGGCTTATGGTGGTGGATACATTGCCATGAACTCGCGCCATTTGCGTGCCGACTTTGTGTTTGCATGGCCAACAGCCGAAATCGCCGTGATGGGTCCTGAAGGAGCTGCCAATATCGTTTTCCGCAAGGAAATTGCCGAAGCCGAAGATCCGGAAGCAATGCGCCAGCAAAAGATTCAGGAATACAAGGAAAAATTTGCCAATCCGTATGTGGCCGCATCAAAAGGATACATCGATGAGGTGATCGAACCTCAGGAAACCCGCAAAATTCTGTTGCACGCGCTTCAGATTTCGGCTAACAAAGATGTGCCGGTACCCGCCCGGAAACACGGAATTCCACCATTTTAATCTAAATTAAGCCACGTATGACTGAGTTAAAAAACAATGATATCATCATTGTACACAGTGCCAAATACCAGACCAATTACAGCACCAAATACCTGAACCGGAAGAAATGGACGGAACCCAATCCCAACCATCTTCTTTCGTTTATTCCGGGTACGATCATTGATGTATTTGTGAAGGAAGGACAGGTTTTGGATGCAGGAGAAAGCATTCTGATCCTGGAAGCTATGAAGATGCACAACAACGTGCAGATGCCGTTTAAAGGTAAAATTGTAAAGGTGAATGTTGAAAAAGGGCAGAAGGTACCTAAGAACATGCTGATGGTTGAAATAGCACCTTCAAAATAAAGCTTGATTATCATACACAGGTAGCGCGTTCTGAAAAGGGCGCGCTATTTTTTTTTTGCAGAAGTAGCTCCAGTGCTCATTTTTAATGCACGGTAGTTGTGGATGCCGCCTGGCGCAAACGAGGGGGAGTGCGGAATGTGGACAGAATTCCTAAATAGTTGGTTCACAAACTAAAAAACTTTATCCACAAAAGCTTTTCCTGTTGCATATAATAATCGGTTATCCTAAATTTGGGGAAATCAATCCTCATTGAACACCCCGCTTATGATGCACCTCCCTACCAATTTTATTCAGCGAAATGAAATGGCCACGCGCCTAGCCGAAAACGGGACAGATCTTCGCTACAATGGGGAGTTGCCCGGACATAAGTTGTCGACAACAACCAAAATTGATACTCCTGTAAGTATCCTGATTTTGCAGACATTAAAAATCCGTTCGATGACCAGGATAAGATAACAGTGGTACAATTACTATTGATATTGGCGGAATAAATGCCACTCCAATGTAACGATATTAGAAGAAATAACGCACATATGTAATTTACACAGACGTTACCGCCAAGTGTAAAAAGACTGACGACAGCGGACAATTTGCTACTTAAAGACTGAAAAAAGAATGGACAGCCAACACACAAAACAGCACATTTGCAAGCCCCGACACACAAACCGACCCTTCGGCTTGCAAAAGAGCTGTTTTCTTGCCATCGCACCAGAGAACTCATTACTAAACAAACAAATTATCTCAAAAGTGAAATCCTGATGAACGAAAGAAAGCTATCTGCATTACAGAAAGAGTATAGAGCTTTCTTTTTAGGAAAGATGGAACTTTATGGAGTTAAATCACCTGCTGACCTGACTAAAGATAAAAAGAGTGAGTTTTTTACTGAGATAAAACAGGACTGGGCAAAACATAAACTTGAAAAACAACTATTAAAAGAAGCGAATAGAAAAGTTAATACCATAGTTGAAGAACCAGTAGAAGTTTATAAAGAGCCAGATAGTATAAACAAAGAAACTAGACCGGTAAAGAAATGGAATGAACACGAACAAAAAACAAAGCATCCTGACGATAAGAGTAAGCCATCAACAAGTAAAAAGATAGCGAGACAAGAGGAAGATAGCCCGAGAGAGTTTACAAAGCAAATAATTACGTCAGAACCAAATCAAGAACAAACCGATGATTTAAGAATCCTTTTTAACCCTAACAATCATTTTGAGCAAGGGGAACAATATCTATACCCAGTGGTGAAAATGCCCAAAAGCAATACGATTTTAAAACTACCAAGAACAGGTCGTTCTAATCAAAAGGGTTACAAGGAGAATGACTTTTTCAACCAAATAAAACAAAATATCATAGGAATTGAATTGACGAACAATGTTCATATGATAATACCCAATTTCAATAAGCCATATGAACCAGACATCGTTTTGTTTGATAAAAAACTTAACCTATATATTGACATTGAAATAGATGAGCCGTATGATGGCTATTACAGATATCCAACCCACTTCATCAATCCTGAGGATGAAATAAAACAAGACAACATCAGAGATTTATTTTTCACAGAAAGCGGTTGGATTGTAATACGGTTTACAGAAAAGCAAGTGCATTGTCAGGCTTACGAATGTATTGACTACATAAGAAATGTGCTTAACTCATTATATAATAGAAACTTTGCAATCTCTACAACTTGCCAAAAAGAAAATCAATGGGATTACAACCAGTGTATTCAATGGCAAAAGATTTATTACCGTGAAAATTATCTTGGAATTGAAAGATTCCAAAAACAATACAGTTTCAAGGAAATTGAAATAGACACTACCGAAATAGAAAGCATAGAAACTGTAATTCAGAGAACTAAGAAATTCAAATTCGAAGGTTGGAACAGCAGTATCGCATTTGATGAGGAATCACATAAATACATTCACCCAAAAGACGAAACTGGTAATGCTGAATATATCTCTGTAACTACGCTCATTGAACGCTTTTTTCCATTTGACCTCAAAAGATACATCGAAAGAAAAGCGGAAGAAGAAAACAGAACAGAAGAAGATGTTTTGGATGAGTATCTTTTAATGCGAGATGAAGCTGCCGAAAAGGGTACATATCTACATAATCAAATCGAATATTTCCTAAAGAAAGCTGATTTTGATTCGGATTCAAAGGAGTTTGAGTTGTTTTTAGATTTTTACAACAAAGAGATAAAGCCAAGAAATCTTTTGTTCTTTGATGCGGAAAAAATGATTTTCTCTGAAAAATATAATGTGGCAGGAACAATTGACTGTCTATTCAAAAAAGAGAACAAAGAAGAATACGTAATGCTAGACTGGAAAAGAAGTAAAAAGCTAATCATTGATGGCAGACCAAGAATTTACGGATATGGTTATGCTTTATCAGAATTAAGCTCATTAGATAATTCAAGTTTCAACAGATACTGCTTGCAACAGAACATCTATAAGCATATAGCTGAAAAGGAATATGGTATGAAAATATCTTCAATGAAGTTAGTAGTGTTACACGAAAACTATTCAGACTACCATATTGTGGATGTGCCTACAATGAAAAAAGAAACCAACATAATCTTGAACTCATTAAAAGTAAAAATATAAAATGGACGTACTAAAAGAATTTCAGGCGGCAATTGAAATTGAATTTGCCAAAAATCTTGAGGAATTTAAAGAACAGCAGAAGTTGCCGCTAGATGAAAGAGTTGCCAAAGGAGTAACAATGACTAATCTCCGTGTTGAAATGGAATTTTATGACGGAACACCGAATCAATGGTGTTATCCACTTTCTGGTTCAGAGGAATACATTTCATCAGTAAAAATATTTTGCGATAATAATATCTCGAAATTTAAAGAAGGTAGTTCCGTTGTTTTGAGTAATGGCTCGTATCGTTTTGAAATGGATATTGAAGAGGACAGCACAGAAAATTTTATTCTAAAGCCCAACGACTTCAATGTAAAGTATTGCCACATTGATAGCGATAATTACCCGAAAAACAACTGGGAAATAAATGCAGTTAATACGGATATAAGTACAAGACTACTTTTGACTGCTGCTGAAGTTTTAAAAAATAATGATGCGACACTTCGCAAAATTGAAAACTTTTTAAACGGCAGAACTAAAAACAACTACCAAGGCTATTCCCAAAAAGTCGGCTACTTAAATGATTCACAAAATACAGCATACTTAAAAGCCATAAATGCAAGTGACTTTTGCATTATACAAGGTCCTCCAGGAACAGGAAAAACGGAAACCATAGGTAACATTGCTAAACATCTTGTTGATTGCGGGTTAAAAGTTTTCGTAACAGCACCGACACATACCGCCATTAATAACTGTTTAAATGCAGTTGCTTCAAAAATCAAGGACAATACTAAAGTCATCAAGATTGGTGAGAAAGCAAGTAACAAAGAATTGCAAGAAAACCCTTTTGTAGCAAAGAAATCACGGGTAACCTATGCTGGTTATGTTAACAACGCTAATTTCAGTCAGAAAGGAATTGCTATTGGTTCAACAGCCTATTCTCTTTGCTACCCGGGAAGTAAAAAATTAGATGGTTGGAAATTCGATGTTTGCATTATCGATGAAGCTGCACAATTAAGTATTCCTTTATCAATTGCAGCAATGAGCAGAACAGGGAAATACATTTTTGTTGGTGACCATAAACAACTCGACCCTATTATTCCAAAAGGCTCAAACAATGAAATGTTTGCTGAATCAATTTTTAGCAGGTTAGCACGTATTTATCCAAATGAAATTAACCTACTGAACACCTCATATCGTCTGAATAAATCACTGATGAAAATTCCGAATACTTTGTTTTATAATAATTTGCTTCAATCGGCAACTACAACACAGGAAGATAATACGAGGTATCAAGGAAAACATCACTCTGAAATTCTCAACAGTGATTCCCATAAATTGATTATGCATAATGTTTTTGATGCAAATGGGCGTTCACCACACGAAGCGAAACTAGTAGCAGAATTGGTTTCAGACCTTTTGCAAAACAGTGTAAACATAGCAGACATCGGCATTATGTCACCTTTCCGTGCACAAGTAAGAGAAATAAAAAAGGAAGTTAAGAAAGTACTTCCAAGGTCTATCTCTAAACCATTTGATACATTATTAGTTGATACAGTAGACGGTATGCAAGGGCAAGAAAGAGATTATATAATCTATAGTTTTGCCAATTCTCATCCACTGGAATCAATGAGACGATTAGACTTTTTCTACAGCCCAAACCGATTGAATGTAGCAATAACAAGAGCCATCAAAAAATGTTTTGTAATATCTAACTACAAGGTGTTTGATATTATTGATGATGAACTTAGAGACCACGAAGAATACGAAGAAATCAAATACAGCTTAGATGTTTTTAAACGGTATAAGATGATGGCTTCTATTGTCGAGATTAACCAAACCGATGACAATGAATGGTAAAGATAGCCCACGCTTCGTAGTCAAGCACATTTGCAGGTCGCACCAGCCATCGCTAAGACCAAAACCTGCAAAAGAGCTTGCCTACCCCAACGCACGGCAGACAGA
>CAYRBM010000128.1:0-15150 GCA_964422425.1 uncultured Odoribacter sp. | reverse complement strand
GAATTTGAAGTCAAAAATAAGAAATTGCAATTTTCATCGTTATCTACAAGATTTTTACTAAATAAAGTATTATTTGAAGAATGATTTTTCATTGACTGTTCATAGAGAAACTGAATTTGCCTAAATTCTTTAGAATTTGTCTGATTATTCAAAAAGTACTTAATAAAATCATCATAGGTGATAATGCTTCGTAATTCATTATTAGTTATCCCTTTTTTATCCTCACTAAAAAATTCAACCAATCCAAAAATGCCAATTTTACTATCGTTGTAATCATTCCGAACACTTTCTGGAATGTCGGGCAATTTATTTGGCTTTAATGATAGTTTTATTGCTCTTTGGGAAGGTTTTATATATTCTAATAGAATCATTCGTCTTATAGTTTCGAAAATTGCGAGTTGCCAGTTCTCGTCTTCAGGATTCTTTATAAAATTCAAGAAAGAATTATTTAAATTAAGCTCTAATGTATTCTTGTCAATTGATGAAACAGATATAATTGAATTTATTACACAATAATTTCTAAACTTATTAAACTTTTCATTGCTAACCAGTGATTCCTTCCCTGTTTCTAAATCAAAATCGGAAAGAATATCTTTGCTATATTCTCCCCAGAATTTATTTAGATATCCACTGAATAGGCGCTGATATAAAAACATATAATCAAGATAATCTCTATATGAGGATATTGAATAACCAGCTCGCTTCAATAGCATACAGGCTAATCTGTTACTCTCAACTTCACTTTTCCACCTCCCCTTAATGCTAGTATATAACAAATTGTGTGCAACCTCATGAGCTATTAAAAATGCAAGGAAATTCTCTTTATCTGCAATAGGTAAACAAAAAGTATTTAATGGAATAACGATTGTTCCATTAAACTTGATGGTTGCAGCCAATCCTCCAAAAGAATTCAAATAAATAAATTGGAATCCATAATTGTCAATAAAATTCTCAGGAATTATTGTATTTAAGATTTCGTTGACATATTCGGAATATTCTTCAGCAACAACACTAATGTTTCCTGATTGATAAAAACTCAATTGCGCCTGTAATGTTAAATGACTATAAATATCAAGATTTTGACAATTAGGTTTTTCTGCATTTTTTATTTTTGCTATACTCTTTTTTGAGTTATTATTTGATTTTGTTAGTATAGAATCAAGCAGTTTATAATCAAGATTATATACTACTTTTTTGAAATTTGAGCTATTATCCTTTCTTATCTGCATTCTCTTCTTGGATTCACTAAATAACAACTCTTTATCTTGTTGAATATTAATGCTGATTTGTTTACTCGATCCAAGTACAGACTCTGAATCTGAATAATAATTTTTCGAATTTTGGGAAAAACATTGAAAAATGGATAAAATTGAAAATCCCAAAATAATAAATAGAGTAAATTTCATTCTGATATAAATATTTGGACTCATTAAAATAGAATTGTAATAGGCAAAACATCAAGATAAATTTACTCATAAAAATGCTGAAGATTATAAAAAATTTAAAGTAATTGTTATTCAAAAGTTGATTTGTAATCTAAGGCTTAATTTGTAATTTTACTACTTGAAGTTCTTTGAGCATAGTGCAATTAAGAGGTGTAAAATTCGAGACTATCACTATTTTTAACAATACTACTTATTGATTTTAAGCTATTTACAATTAAGGTTCGAGTCCCATGAGAGGCTCTCCCTTTCCAAAAGATAACAATAGCTTTGAGTGTCACTTATGAATCTGGTTTTTACCACTGTTTCATGAGTAGGGTGTATTATGCTCAAAAAGTATGATAAACATTAGCTTAGTTGCTAAATATCAACCAAACTTTTTTCTGAAAAAAGTTTGGTGCTATGCTTAAAAAACTACTTTTGCATCGCTTTTTCGACTTACCAAATTATCCAGATATTTAGAGATATGGAAAGTGAATCATTAATTCTGTTTTTTATCATTGCCCTCATTCTTGTAGGAGGCGCAATTATCTTCTCAAGTCTTGTAGCCCCAAAATCGTTTAATCCGGCCAAATCAGAACCATACGAGTGTGGTATTCCCACAGAAGGTCCGGCATGGATTCAGTTCAACGTGGGCTATTACCTGTTTGCCATCATCTACCTGATTTTCGACGTGGAAACCGTATTTCTGTTTCCCTGGGCGGTGGTGATGAAAACAATCGGGTTGAGAGCATTTATTGAAATCATTATTTTCTTCTTCGTGCTGGGTCTCGGACTTCTGTATGCATGGAAAAAAGGAGCATTGAAATGGGTATAAAAATCAAATCAATGGAATATGAAGATTTCAACGACAATGAGTCGCTGGAACTTCTGAAAAAGTCGGGAGGCAACGTTTTCCTGACGAGTATTGACAACCTGCTGAATTGGGGACGTTCCAATTCGGTGTGGCCATTAACATTTGCTACCAGCTGTTGCGGTATCGAAATGATGGCTGCCGGTGCTTCGCGCCACGACTTTGCCCGCTTTGGGATTGAAGTTTACCGTGCTTCGCCGCGTCAGGCCGACGTTATCGTCGTTGCCGGTACCATCGTTCACAAAATGGTTCCAGTACTGAAACGTCTGTACGATCAGATGCCCGACCCGAAATACGTCATTGCCATGGGTGCATGTGCCATTTCCGGAGGACCATTCTTTTACAATACTTATTCGGTAGTTCGCGGAGTTGACCACGTCATTCCGGTCGATGTGTACATTCCCGGCTGTCCTCCACGTCCTGAAGCATTGCTTTATGGTGTGATGCAGTTGCAGCGCAAAATTAAGGGCGAATCGTTCGTCAATCCGGGCGAGCAAACCGATAAACTGCTTTAATTTATTTGACTATGCTTAGCAGAGACGAATTAAAAGATATCATCACGGGATTTGTGCCTGAGGCCGAATTTCCTGAAGGAACCCAGCTTCCGGAGGTAATCTTACCGGCAGCAAAGTTGACTGAACTGATGGAAAAACTGAAATCGGATTCCAAAACTTTGTTCAACTACCTGATTAGCCACACTGCTGTTGACTTTTCAACTCATTTTACGCTGGTTTATCACCTCGAATCGGTTGAAAAACGACATTTGCTGGTGGTTAAAGTGAAACTCGAAGACCGCGAAAATGCCTCGATTGACAGTTTGGCTGCTATTTTCCCAACCTGCAACTATTTTGAACGCGAGGTTTTCGACCTTTTCGGCGTCCGCTATAACAACCATCCCAACCTGAAACGCCTGTTTCTGGAAGATGACTACGGATACCCGCTCCGGAAAGATTTCCGCGATGAAGTAAATATGATCGAACGTTAAAACCCGGGAGATGACTGAAGAAATTATAAAAGATGTGATTGTCGGCGAAAACGAGGACTACATCATCAATATGGGGCCTCAGCACCCGTCGACACACGGTGTTTTAAGGCTCGAAGTTTGCCTGAAAGGGGAAACCGTAAAATACCTGATTCCGCACATTGGTTACATCCACCGCGGAATCGAAAAAATGTGTGAAGCCAACACTTACCAGCAGATTATTCACCTGACCGACCGGATGGATTACCTTTCGGCGCACATGAATAACGAAGCGGTTTGTATGATTGTTGAAGAAGCCATGCAGGTGGAAGTTCCGGAGCGTGTAAAATACATCCGCACTATTCTGGACGAGTTGAACCGTTTGGCATCGCACCAGTTGTGGTGGTGCGCTTTCGGGATGGACCTCGGCGCATTGACTACCTTCTTCTATGGCTTACGCGACCGCGAAATGATCCTCGATATTTTCGAAGAATCATTCGGTTCACGATTGCTGCACAGCTACAACACTCCCGGTGGTTTGATGTGGGATGTGCACCCTAATTTCCAGAACCGGATCAAGGAATTCATCAAATATTTCCGCAAGAAATTACCTGAATACAATCAGTTGCTGACTGGCAATATCATTTTTCAGGAACGTGCCAAAGGAATTGGCCTGATGAGCAAGGAAACAGCCATTGCTTATGGCGTTACCGGTCCTTCGGGACGTGGCTCGGGCTTTGCCTGCGACGTGCGTAAAATTGCGCCTTACGGAGCTTACGACAAAGTTCAGTTCAACGAAATTTTGCGAACTGAAGGCGACGTTTTTGCCCGCTACGAAGTGCGTATGGCCGAAATGGTTGAGTCGTTAAGCATTCTGGAACAGTTGGTCGACAACATTCCGGCTGGTGATTTCACTGCGAAGATGAAGCCAATCATTAAACTTCCGGCAGGCGAATATTTTAAACGGGTGGAGACTGCCCGCGGCGAACTGGCGGTTTACGTGGTGAGCGACGGAAATAAAAATCCGTACCGCATGAAATTCCGCACACCCAACTTTAGCAACCTGTTTGTAATGAACGAGATTGCTTCGGGTTATAAAATTGCCGACCTGATAGCCATCAGCGGTTCACTCGACCTTGTAATCCCTGATATTGACCGATAAATGAACACCAATATGTCATCAAACATTTACGATTTTTCGACACTTACCGGCGCCATTCACACCTGGCTTTCAGGATTGATGTCGCCCGGATGGGTCACTTTCACCGAGTTTGTGCTCATCGGGCTGGTTTTCCTGCTGATGTATGCTTTGCTCGGGCTTTTCCTGGTTTACCTCGAACGAAAAGTTTGCGCCATCATTCAGAACCGCGTGGGTCCAAACCGCGTGGGAAAATGGGGACTTCTGCAAACCATCGCCGACTTGATCAAGCTGTTGCTGAAAGAGTTGATCCCGATCCGCAAATCCGATCCACTGCTTTTCAACCTCGCGCCGTTTATTGTGATCATCTGTTCTTTCCTGGCCATGGCTGCATTGCCTTACGGAAAAGGACTTCAGGCCATTGATTTTAACATTGGCGTATTCTACGTGATGGCCGTTTCGTCGTTGAGCGTAGTGGGTATTTTGCTCGCCGGATGGGCCAGCAACAGTAAATATTCATTGATTGGCGCCATGCGAAGCGGAGCACAGATTGTGAGTTACGAACTTTCAGTAGGACTTTCATTGTTAGCCATCATCGTATTCTCCGGAACCATGCAACTTTCAGGAATTGTTGAAAGTCAGGCCAACGGTTGGTGGATTTTCAAAGGGCATATTCCGGCGTTCATTTCGTTTGTAGTGTTCCTGATTGCCAGTACCGCCGAAATCAACCGTGGACCATTCGACTTAGCCGAAGCTGAATCGGAATTGACCGCCGGGTTCCACACTGAATATTCAGGTATCAAATTCGCCTTTTTCTTCCTTGCCGAATACATGAACATGTTTATCGTTTCGGCCATTGCGGCAACCGTATTCCTCGGCGGATGGATGCCACTGCACATCGGCAACTGGGAAGGTTTCAACCAGATTATGGATTACATTCCATCGGTAGTTTGGTTCTTCGGAAAAACCTTCTTCATTATCCTGATCATCATGTGGTTTAAATGGACGTTCCCGCGTTTGAGGATCGACCAGTTGCTTAACCTGGAATGGAAGTACCTGTTACCCGTAAGTTTGTTCAACATTGTATTGATTGCCTTCCTGGTTTTGATGGGATGGCACTTTTAAATGATGAATGTTGAATTTTGAATGATAAATGAACACATTATGAATACACAGGAAAAGTTGACTGTTTTGGACCTGAAACTTGAAACTTTGAACTTGAAACTTTGATTAGATGAATAGTATAGCAAAATATTTTAGCGACATGTTTAAGGGGATTTCCTCGTTGTGGGCGGGAATGCGCGTCACCGGGAAATACTTTTTCAGTCCGCGGGCTATTGTGACCCAGCAATACCCCGAAAACCGGAAAACCCTGAAAATGGAGGAACGGTTTAAAGGCGAAATCATTATGCCACACGATGCCTACAACCAGCACGCCTGTACAGGTTGCGGCATCTGCGAAATGAATTGCCCGAATGGGTCGATCGAGATTTTAACCGATCGTGTTCCGAATGCCGATGGCAAAATGGAACGTGTGATCGATAAACACATTTACCATTTGTCGATGTGCACGTTCTGCGGATTGTGTGTAAAAACCTGTCCGTCGGATGCACTGGCGTTCGGTCAGGAATTTGAACATGCTGTGTTCGACCGCAATAAACTCACCAAAGTATTGAACCAGCCGGGTTCATCACTCAGAAAGGAGGCCAAATAATGAATGTATTCATGTTTTACCTGTTTTCAGGAATTATCCTGATTTGTTCGCTTCTGACGATCACTACCCGCCGGATTCTTCGTGCTGCGGTTTATCTGCTGTGTGTGCTGTTATCAACAGCTGGGTTGTACTTCATGCTGAAATACCAGTTTATGGCCGCCGTTCAGTTAACGCTGTATGCCGGAGGTATTGTGGTTCTGATCATTTTCAGTATCCTGTTGACCAGCCACATCACACACCGGTTCAAACATCCTGATTTGGTGAAGCTGATTATGGGGGTGAGCGTTGCGCTCGTTGGTGCGGGAATGGTAATTGCTACTCTCCTTTCCCACCAGTTTGTTGCCACAACCGCTCCGGAAATCAACTCTGATATGACCACCATCGGAACGCAGTTGTTGAGCACCGAAAAGAACGGATACGTATTGCCTTTCGAGCTGATCAGTATCCTGTTGCTGGCTTCCATGATAGCAGCGATCGTGATTGCTAAAAAAGAAAAAAATAAAAATTCAGAAATATGATTCAGGGAATTCCACTCGAACATTTTTTAATCGTCAGCACCATCATGTTTTTCATTGGTGTTTGCGGTTTCATTATTCGCCGTAACCTGATTACCATGTTAATGGCCATCGAACTCATCCTGAATTCGGTAAACATCAACTTCGTTGTTTTCAACCGCTACTTGTACCCCGACCAAATGCAGGGACATTTCTTTTCGCTGTTTATTGTTGGTATTGCCGCTGCCGAAGCTTCGGTCGCCATCGCTTTGATCATCAACATATACAGAAAGCTGCAAAACATTGATGTTGAAAACGTGAATGAGTTGAAATATTAAAAGCTAAGAGTAATGACAGGATATACTTATACAATATTAATTCCAATGATTCCGCTGGTGATGTTTTTGGTCACCGGATTACTTGGAATGAAGTGGAAACCCATGATTTCGGGTTTGCTTGGAACCGTTGGGATGGGAACTTCGTGGGCACTTTCATTGATGACTGCCGCCAGCTATTTTTTCGGCGGACATCATGCCGAAGGCTTCCCGACTATTATTCCGTTTGAAACCACCTGGTTAAGACTGACCGAAACGCTCCACATCAACATGGGTGTGCTGCTCGACCCGATTTCAGTGATGATGCTCGTGGTGATTACCACCATCTCGTTTATGGTTCACTTATATAGTTTGGGTTATATGCACGGCGAAAAAGGGTTTCAACGCTTTTATGCGTTCCTTTCGCTGTTTACCTTCTCGATGCTTGGATTGGTTATTGCCACCAATATTTTCCAGATGTATATTTTTTGGGAATTGGTGGGTGTGAGCTCATTCCTCCTGATAGGTTTCTACTACCAGAAACCATCGGCAGTTGCTGCATCGAAAAAAGCATTCATTGTTACCCGTTTTGCCGATTTGGGCTTCCTGATTGGTATCCTGATTTTGTCGTTTGTGACCGGAACTTTTGATTTCGGCAAACTAACAGAGCCGGGAACAGCCATCTTCGGAAGTGCTGCCTCGATGAGTTTCATGGGAATTTCAGCCTTAACCTGGGCGATGACCCTGATTTTCATTGGTGGTGCCGGTAAATCGGCCATGTTCCCGCTGCACATTTGGTTGCCCGACGCGATGGAAGGGCCGACACCTGTTTCTGCATTGATCCACGCTGCAACCATGGTTGTTGCCGGTGTTTACCTGGTCGCCCGTATGTTTGTGGTTATTCACTTTCAGGCTCCGGCTGCGCAGGAAATTGTGGCTTATGTGGGTGGTTTTACTTCGCTGTTTGCCGCAGTCATCGCCATCACTCAATACGATATTAAACGCGTGCTGGCTTTCTCAACCCTGTCACAGTTGGGTTACATGATGCTGGCTCTCGGTGTTTCGGGCTACGGAGGCGAAGAAGGTTTGGGTTACATGGCTTCCATGTTCCACCTGTTTACCCACGCCATGTTTAAAGCATTGTTGTTCCTCGGGGCCGGTTCAATTATTCATGCCGTTCATTCCAATTACATGTACGACATGGGTGGCCTGCGAAAATACATGCCTATTACACACATTACTTTCCTGATTGCCTGCTTGACTATCGCCGGGGTTCCGCCACTTTCAGGATTTTTCAGCAAAGACGAAATTTTGGTCGCTGCCCTGAATCACAACAAACTGTTGTTTGCTGTTGAGTTCATTGTAGCTGGTTTGACCGCTTTCTATATGTTCCGACTGTACTTCAACGTGTTCTGGGGAAAAGATCGTCACTATCATCACACCCCGCACGAAAGCCCGATGACGATGGCTATCCCGTTGATGTTCCTCGCGGTGGCTTCAATTTTCGCCGGATTTGTTCCGTTCCACAGTCTGGTAACTTCCGATAAAATGCACTTCGACACCGAAATGCACATGGCAGTAGCTGTTCCATCGGTACTGATTGGTTTATTTGGTATTGCGATGGCCTGGATTCTGTATAAAAAAGAAAGTGCGATTCCGGAGAAACTGGCCAAGAAATTTGGCATTCTATATACTGCGACTTACAACAAATTCTATTTCGACGAAATTTATTTGTTTGTCACCAAAAAGATCATCTTCAATTACATTTCCCGCCCGATTGCATGGTTCGACCGTCACATCGTGGATGGATTCATGGTTGGGATTGGCACGGTAACTGAAAAGATTTCGTACCAGATTAAAGGAATGCAGTCGGGGCAGTTGCAGCACTACGCATTCATGTTTGTTGCCGGAACGCTGGCGTTGGCTTTGTCGCTGGTTTATTTTCTGATGTAAAAAGAAGCCCCCTTCTTATTCCCCCGATGGGGGAAAGATTGGGAAAGTGATTTGCATTTGTTTTAGCTCCGTAGGAGCGACAGTTTGGTAGCCCGGGGTTTTAACCCCGGGGAGAAAATTGAAAAATAAAAATCGTCCGCGAGGAAATGTTGGTAAAAGAGATATCCTGATTTCGGACGAAACAGAGAAAACGATAAAAAGAAATTATAACTAAACAATATTCTCATGAATATTCTGACACTTCTAGTAGTAATCCCGGTTCTGACCATCATCGCCATCCTTTTTACCAAGGAACTGAAAGGCGCGCGACTGGTTTCAGCCATTGGGATGGGAATTCAGCTGATTGCTACGGCTGTTCTGCTGTTTATGTACCTGGGAGCCCGTAAAGCCGGTGTGACCAACGAAATGCTCTTTACAGCAGATTATACCTGGTTCAAGAGCTTGAACATCCATTACTTCATCGGAGTCGACGGTATAGCAGTTGCCATGCTTTGTTTGACTTCAGTAGTCGTATTTGCCGGAATTTTTGCCTCGTGGGAAATGGAATATCTCTCCAGAGAGTTCTTTATCTCGCTCATTCTTCTGGCAACCGGAGTGTACGGCTTCTTTATTTCGCTCGACTTGTTCACCATGTTCCTTTTCTACGAGGTTGCCGTGATCCCGATGTATTTGCTCATCGGAATCTGGGGTAGCGGACCAAAGGAAAGTTCGGCCATGAAGCTGACATTGATGTTGATGGGAGGTTCAGCCCTGCTGATGGTAGGTATCTTCGGAATCTACTTCAACTCGGCTCCAAACGGCGGCCCACTCACGTTCAACATCATGGAAATTGCCAAAATAAACATGCCGGTTGAGGCACAACGCTTCTTCTTCCCATTCACGTTTGTTGGTTTTGGAATTTTGGGTGCACTGTTTCCCTTCCACACCTGGTCGCCCGATGGTCACGCTTCGGCGCCAACAGCGGTTTCGATGCTCCATGCCGGAGTTTTGATGAAACTGGGAGGTTACGGCTGTTTCCGCGTTGCCATGTTCCTGATGCCTGAAGCCGCCAACGAAATGGCCTGGATTTTCATTATCCTGACCAGCATCAGCGTGGTTTACGGAGCATTCGGTGCGATCTGGCAAAAAGACCTGAAATTCATCAACGCCTACTCGTCGGTAAGCCATTGCGGCCTCGTAATTTTTGCACTTCTGATGATGAATGAAACAGCGATGGACGGCGCCATCATCCAGATGATTTCGCACGGTTTGATGACAGCCCTTTTCTTCGCCTTGATTGGGATGATTTACGGACGTACTCATACTCGTAACGTTACCGAAATGGGTGGTTTGATGAAGGTGATTCCATTCCTGGCTGTTGTTTATATGATCGCTGGTTTTGCTTCACTCGGACTTCCGGGATTGAGCGGATTCGTTGCTGAAATGACTGTTTTCGTTGGTTCTTTCCAACATCAGGATATGTTCCACCGCGTGGTGACTATTATTGCTGCTTCTTCGATCGTGATTACCGCAGTTTATATTCTGCGTGTAGTTAGCATGATGTTGCTGGGCCCGATCAAAGACCCACATCACGAACACCTGGAAGATGCCAAATGGTTCGAAAAGCTAAGCACCGTAACACTGGTTCTTGCTATTGCCGCTATCGGGATTTTCCCGCTCTGGTTATCAGATACCATTTTGGATAGTTTAAAACCTATCGTGGAGAGACTGGCTTCCGCCATACCATTCTAATCAATCGACTGAATAAATAATACCGAAAAATATGGATCTCGGACAATTTATACTTATGCGACACGAACTACTGCTCACCATTGCTGCAGTAATTATCCTAATCGCAGAAATTGCAACCAGTGAAAAAAACAAAGCACGGCTGATTCCTTTCTCCATTGGATTATTTGCGCTGGTGACAGCCATTGGGTTTATACCCGGAGAAGCAGGAACTTTGTTTGGCGGATCGTTCCAATCGAGCCCGCTGACCATGTTCATGAAAAATACGCTGAACATTGCCGTGCTGATCATTTTCCTTCAGGCCGAATCGTGGCTGAAAAAAGAAGAGAATCTCGATAAATTAAGCGAATATTTTATCCTGACGATTTCAACCCTGATCGGGATGAATTTCATGATCTCGGCAGGCGATTTCCTGATTTTCTACGTTGGACTCGAAACGGCAACCATCCCAATTGCGGGTTTGGCAGCCTTCGACCGATATAAAAGTCAGTCGGCAGAAGCTGGTATCAAGCTGATTTTGTCTTCGGCACTGTCTTCAGGAATTCTGTTGTTTGGCTTGTCGCTGATTTACGGAGCTACCGGATCGATCTATTTTGCTGACATAGCAAGCAATGTATCAGCAAACGCGCTGATTGCTCTTGGGTTTATTTTCTTCGTGAGCGGAATGGGATTCAAAATCTCGCTGGTACCGTTCCATTTCTGGACAGCCGACGTGTATGAAGGTGCCCCGATCAACGTTACCTCCTACCTTTCGGTGGTTTCAAAAGGCGCAGCGTCCTTCATTTTTGCCATCGTCCTGTTCACCGTTTTCAAAACGATTACTGATATGTGGCAACCGCTTATATACACGCTGGCGGTATTCACCATGACATTGGCCAACCTGTTCGCTTTGCGTCAGGACAATATCAAGCGTTTCCTTGCCTTTTCGTCCATTGCACAGGCCGGATTTATCCTGCTCGGAGTTTTGGGCGCCGGTGAACTTGGAATGACTGCAATCGTTTATTTTGTGCTGATCTACGTTTTCACCAACCTTGGAGCATTCGGTGTGGTTTCAGCCATATCCGATTTTTCAGGTGTCGAAACCATTTCAGGATATAACGGACTGTACAAAACCAATCCGAAATTAAGTTTGCTGATGACGCTGGCTTTGTTCTCGCTGGCTGGTATTCCGCCGGTAGCCGGTTTCTTCGGAAAATTCTTCCTGTTCACATCAGCAGCCAGCAATGGGTATTACATTCTGGTTTTGATTGCTGTTCTGAACGCCACCATTTCGCTGTATTATTATCTGCGCGTGGTGAAAGCGATGTTTATCGACAAAAGCGAAACGCCTGTTCCTGCATTCCGCAGCTCGAATGCGATGCGGCTTGCGTTGATTATTTGTGTGGCCGGTATTTTTATCGTGGGTTTTGCCAGCGGAATTTTCGAATACATCCGCAGCATCAGTCAGCTATTTTTAAACTAAAAAGACTTGTAAAATGCCTCTGAATAAAGGAAAACATTTGGTAGAAGAAATCGACGGTGCGCGCTGTTCGGTGGTTGAAAAAGCTGTTTCGCCCGAGCGTACCGAATTCCTGAAGAAACTACTCGAACTGAACGGTTACACGGTAAAAATTGCTTCGGAAGGCGAAACCGGAACCTTCAAAATTGGCGTGACCGATTTGCTTTTCAACCCCGTGATTGACGTGTATAAACGCCGTTTAAAGAGCTTTTCGGGCAAAAAGGTGACACCGGCCTACTGGTTGCAGCAATCGGACCAGGAAACCGAAAAAGAAGTGAACTACTGGAAATAAGAAATAGAAAAAGGGAGCGATAAGCTCCCTTTTTTGTTTTTTACCCGGACTAATCACGAACAAAATCGCGAAGCAATTGAATGTGAATAATCATGTATGAAATGTATGGCAAACGATGGATTCGCTAGTGATTAACCACTTCCCGGCCAAACGGAGTGAGTGCCAGCGATACCAGTTTGAAATGTTGTTTGGCCCACGGAATTCCAATAATGGTAATTCCGAGTAATACTCCGAACAAGAGGTGTGTCAGGGCAATCCAAATACCGCCAATGATCAGCCAGATGAGGTTCATGATAGTTGACAGGCAACCCGGATTTCCGGGAGTTAAAGCAATCGTTTTACCAAATGGCCATAGCGCCAGAAAGGCTAGTTTAAACGATTGTATCCCGAAAGGAATTCCGATGATGGTGAGGCAAAGTATAAAACCGGCGACCATGTATTCGACAAATACAATAAAACCGCCAAAAATCAGCCAGATTAAATTTCCTAGTGTGCCCATGTTGCTTGAATTAAGTTGGATAAAGTTATCATTTCCATTATTAAGCTTATCGTATTTTTGTGAGGTTTAGGGCAAATGCGGCATTTTACCGGTAAAATGAATGTTTACTTTTGTTGCCGTTGACAACACCAGCCAATTTTTTAAGTCAGAGTGTTCTTATCCGCTGAATCTATGAGCCGATTCTTTTCAAACGAAGCGTTTACAGTTGTCCATAACCGCAACTTCAGGCGGTTTCTGGCCTACCGGTTCTTTATGACCGCTGCCGTGCTTATGCAGGCCGTCATCGTAGGCTGGCAATTGTACGACATTACCAAAGATCCGCTTTCGCTTGGCATGATTGGGCTCACCGAAGTTGTTCCCCAAATAAGCATTGCCCTGTTTGCGGGCCATTTCGTCGATATCTGGGACCGGAAGAAAATCATTTTCCGCACCAGCTTTTTATTGCTAATGGGTTCTGCCCTGCTTCTCGCGTCGAGCATCGATTCGGAGCACACCCGATTTTTGTCAGGCACAGCGCCAATATTCATTACCATTTTTATTGTTGGACTGGTCCGCGGAATACTGATGCCTGCGCACACCGCTATGCTGGGGCAACTGGTACCGCGGGAGCTGCTCACCGGCGCCGCGACCTGGGGAAGCACCATTTGGCAAATTGCCGCAGTTACCGGTCCCGCGCTGGGAGGTTTGATGTACGGGTTCTTTGGTATTGTTCCGGCCTATATTTTAGTGTTCAGCTTCTTCCTGATTTGCGTGATTTTTATTTCGTCGATCAAAAGTCCGGGCAAAGTGATTCAAAATCCTGATCGCGACGACCGGATTTTTGCCAGCATTGGAGAAGGAATCCGGTATGTGTTCAAAAACCAGGTGCTGCTGGGTGCCTTTTCGCTCGATATGTTCGCTGTTTTGTTTGGCGGAGCGGTGGCCATGCTGCCGGTTTTTGCTTCCGATATCCTGAAAGTCGGTCCCGAAGGATTGGGTATTTTGCGGGCTTGTCCTGCTATTGGAGCCATTTCCATGTCGGTTTTCCTCACCTTTAATCCCCCGCTTAAGCACTCCGGCAAGCTGATGTTATACAGCGTAGCCGGCTTCGGACTTTGCATGATTGTTTTTGCCATCTCTAAAAATTTTTACCTCTCAGGAGCCTGTTTGCTGTTGAGCGGGGCACTGGACGACGTGAGCGTGGTGGTTCGCAGCAGTATCCTGCACATATTCACCTCAAATGAAATGAAAGGCCGGGTTTCGTCGGTAAACAGCATTTTTGTGGGTTCATCGAACGAGCTGGGTGCTTTTGAATCGGGTACGGCCGCCAGCCTGATGGGATTGGTACCTTCGGTAATTTTTGGGGGAATAATGACAATTTTGGTTGTGGCGGTTGCTTCAGTGGCCTCGCCCAAACTGCGAAAACTGTCTCTCAGGGAAAGTCTGTAGATTTTAAACAGAAAAAACAGCCCGCATTTGAACCGGTTGACGGGAAAAATGTTCCTTTCTGAAAATTCATGCTATGAAGCGCTTTTTCTTACTGTTTCCTACTTTTTTACTCATCGTCATTTCCGGCTGCCAAAATCTCAATTCAGGATTTCAGGTGATCAATTCTGTCTCCTTTCCAGAAAATCAGGTTGCTCTATCGGCCAATGCCACTCACCGACTGATGGCAGATTCGGTTGCCGCATATTCCCAGAACCATTCATTGCAACTTATCGACTCCCGGCTTTCACACATCGGACAGTTAGTTGATGAAATTCTGAAAAATCCTTCCGGAAGCCTGTGGAATGAGCTAAACACGGATTGGGAAAGTTTCAGAAGTGATGCCGAAAAACTGGCCCAATCGGGCGATTCAACTGTAAATTCTGATTTATCAAAGTGGGCTGATTTGAATACAAAGCTTTTACGATTTTCGGGCGAAGCAAAATTTGCCGAAGCATTCACCAATCTTCTTTACAGCAGTACAAAACCGGTTCTATCATCCATCCAGCTCAAACAGACGATATACACGCATGTTTTCGACCAGGTTTTCATTCACATTCCGATAGCTTCGGCAGTAAGTTTCCAACACACAACCGGCGGCACGATCAGGTTGATTCAGGAGACCAATTATCCCGAAGGAAACGAAATAACCCTGAAATGTGAGTGCAGCGATACGCGCTTTCTCGATGTCTTCATTCGAATTCCCCCGGGTGCAACAAATCCATCGGTTACCCATGGGAATGTAAAATACGTTGCCCGTCCGGGAGAGTATTGTCAGATTACCAGGAAGTGGAAAAACG
>CAYRBM010000127.1:12732-15151 GCA_964422425.1 uncultured Odoribacter sp. | reverse complement strand
ACTTCTCATAGTTTCCAACCATATTCTATACCAACTGAAACGGGCGCTTCAAATGAAGCGCCCGTTATCATTCCGGTTTAAACACCGGTACTTATTATCCACCAAAAATGCATGAGACTATTGTCTTTCCTGGTAAACCATTTTACCTACGCGGGTTTGGCCGTTCATAGTCAAACGGTAAATGACCATTTGGCTGCTTACCAGATTAGGTACATATTCTGCTTTATACTGACGTCCTGCCTCTACCGGAGCATCGAACAAAGTTGCCAGTTTAGCCCCTGTAATGTTGAATATTTCCAGGCGGGCATGAGTATCGGTTGGCGATGTAAACTTAAAGAACAGCTTTTCGGTAAACGGATTCGGGAATACCATAAACTTCTCTTCAGTAAGCGTTGGGTCAATAATGGCGGCGCCTTTGGTTATTGATGAACCTGATCCGCCTGTAATGAATCCACCTGATTCTATGGCTTGTTCATTAGTTTTAATACCATCCCAGTTGTTGGAGAACCAGATGCCACCCGATGCACGGAAGAATGTTACTGCTATTTTATCAGTACCAGTAGTTCCGCCATCCGTAATAGTTGTGCGAATCGGCGAGTTACCTTCCACGCTAACCCATTGATAAACACCAGAGCTGATTTCAACCAATTCTTTAACATTGGCTTTTGCTTCAAAAATTGACTGGTTCGCTGTAAGTACAGGTTTTGTTAATGGGCCAACGACAAATGAGGTAATTGCATTCGATTTTACAAAGTATGTATGCAGCTTATTATCAAGCACACCATATTTATCATACCAGCTAATAACTGTCAGGTTCAAATAACCCTGCGGATTTGTTGCTTTCCTGTTGTATTCAACATTAAATGCAATATTGGTGGTTGGAATACCTGTCACGGGTTCACCATCTCCGTTTATATAACTGATGGTACCTTTTGCCCCTTTAATTTGACCGGCTGAATTGTCATTAAGCACAGAACAGTTACCTAAAATTGATCCTTTTGATAATGTACGGGCAACTGTAATGGTTGCTTTTCCAAATGGAATGGGAACATTGTAATATCCACCGGAAATTACCACAGCAATATCAAAGGATTCTGATTGTGCTGTTTTTGCAATACTTAACTGGACATCGGCGCTGGCGAAACCAACCTTGCCATCCAACTGATTTACGAGCCCAACCGGAATATCCTTTGCATTGGGGATTGGAGAGAAGGTTCCATCACCATTAATATAACAGAAGGTAACTTTTGCACCCCGCAAATCACCGGTTGGTGTGCTGTTGTCAACCAATGTAGCTGACATCAATACTGAAACAGAATTCGAATTTCCATCGGTAATCCAACCAACAATATCACCGGTGTAAAATCCTCCGGTTGCACCAAATTTCGGTTCTGCCAATCTCTGGTAAATTTTCAATGCAGTTGGATTATCTGAATTATCACTACCTGTATAGATAGAACCATCAGGAACAAATATGGCTGTTACACCAAATGCGGTTTGACCATCGTCAATCATTGCAAGTAATGCATCATCCTCAATTTTATAAATTAATGTTGCACGGTATTTATTATTACCAGCTTCGTAACCTTCATCTTCAAACGGAATCAGGTTGGCAGGGGCGCTGCCTACAGGAACACCTCCAATTTCGAAATTAACCATACCGCTAAATGGGTAACCGCCACAATCCCCATCAACAACAGCATACAATGTAATGTAATCTAACCAACGGGTTGATTGGGCACTGGTTGAAACTTCTATGGTGGTAGGTATGGTAACTACAACATTAAAACTACAAGCATCGGAAGTGAGCCCACAATCATCAGTTGCAGTCCATGCAACGGTTGATGTGCCCGGAATAAACACGACACCTGCCAGTGAACCTGTTCCTGTTCTTGTTTCATTTGCATCAACAACCGTCCAGTTCATTGTTACTGCATCATCGCAATTATCTTCACCAACTACATCAAAATCAGTATCGGCAGTGTAAATACAATGGTCATAGTCAGAATCGTTATCTGTTGTTTTATTTTGTGTTACTCCACAGAGAGCACTGGCAATTGTTGGTTCGGTTTGGTCGCTACCAGTGTAAGTCATGGTAACATCAAAATCATTTGCAGGACAACCATCAGAAATGGTGTAGATTCTTTCCAATGTCCATTTGCACGAAGTACTTAAAATTGTGAAATCTTCACTTTTAAAAGTAGCAGTAACAGAAGCGGCACAGTCGTCAACATAAACGGCTTCAAGAGCTATTTCGTCATTAGCTTTTGGATACAAGTCTTCAATTTCATTTATGTCTTTGCATGCATTGATTCCATCAACTCCTTCCGGCATTGCTTCTCCATCAGCCAATTCAGCTTCATCTTGGTCGCTACCTGCATAGCTCAATGTTACATTAAAGTTGTTTGCAGGACAGCCA
>CAYRBM010000127.1:0-12632 GCA_964422425.1 uncultured Odoribacter sp. | reverse complement strand
TCACATTCTGTGGTACGATAGGTAAAGTACCTGCGGCAGGAGTTTGGTCGCTACCTGCATAGCTCAATGTTACATTAAAGTTGTTTGCAGGACAGCCATCACTGATTGTATAAATTCTATTCAAAGTCCACCCGCACTGAGTGCTTGCTGTAGTGAAAGATTCGCTTACAAATGTTGCAGCAACCGTTCCGCAAGCATCAGTATATGCAGCCAGTAAAGCGGTTATGTCGCCTGATTTTGGGTGCAGAGCTTCAACAGCAGCTATAGTTTTGCAAGCGTTCACATTCTGTGGTACGATAGGTAAAGTACCTGCGGCAGGAGTTTGGTCGCTACCGCTGTAAGTAACCGTAGGTGCAGGAGTAACTATATTACCACAAGCATCTTTTACCTCATAGGTGTATTTTACGCTCCAACCACATTTGTCTCCAGTAGGCGTGCCTGATTTGGTTACTGTTATTGCACCACCACTATTATCTTCATATAAAGCAGCAATTTCTGCTTCGGTTGGACCAACCGAAGCCGTGCACGAATTAACTCCAGATTCTCCAACTGGAATAGAATTGCCAGATTTTAGGGTGGGTGCAATATTATCAATAGTAAGACTTGCTTCTTCAGAGGTTACATAACAAGTTCCGTTTTTAATTTGTACAGCATACAAACCTGCATTAGCCAAAACCAAACTATTAATCGTATAAGTATCTGTATTTGCCCCAGAAATGAGGGTTGGCAAATCAGATTCAGTTGCTCTGTAATACCATTGATAAGTAGATGTTTCAGTAGTTCCACTGGCAATAACACTAAATGACTGCTCCGAACCAATACAAGCAAGAATTACATCCTCAGGCTGATTATTAATTTCAGGGTTTACGCAAGTCGGAGCGGGAGCATTTACCGTTATTTGCACAGGGGTAGTAGTATATGGGTATCCTGTCCTGCCACTACCCCCACATGCAGTTCCATTATTTTTAGGGTCAAAGGTTACCTGGCAAAAGTAGTATCTAGTACCAATTGATGATATAGGGGTATATGTGCTACTTAGTTGTGCAGTTGTTGTTGTGTTAGAAGAAACTTCGGTTGCACCTATAACTGAATTAGAATTAGTCGTATTGTAATACCACTTATAAATTATAACTGAGTGTACAGGATCTCCTGTACCATCAGTACAAGTTTCAAGACTAGCAACTAGAGGCTGAATTGCTTCACCTTGAGTTACAGTTTGAGATACATTTGCAGTAGTAAGTCCATCTGGGTAAAATTTTTCAGAATCAGTAAACACCGTGCTTGCCAAACTCCCTTTATCTCCCTGTGCAGTGAGAAGCAAAGTAGTATTTAGTTCCACATCATTTACATACCAGGTTGCAGTAAAATCACCATAAGCATTTGCTATTACAGTTATGCTCGCATGCTCGTGGTAAATGAGCGGTACTCCAGGTGCAATGTGGGAAATGGTCATCGTAACCGTTTCTCCAGCTTCAAATTCAGTTCCGGTAATTATGACCGTTTCTCTTGGAGCATAATCCGATTTGTTGGTTGTCACTTCCTGTCCCCATCCCATCGTACTGATGGCCATGAGCAAAAGCAGGATCGGAAGCGCCCACAGGCGTTTCGTACGAAGTAAAAATTCGTTTTTCATACTTGGTGGAATTAAATGAATAACTAAGGATTTTATTTTTTGTAGAAGTATTCGGTAGGTCAAGTTCTTTTCCATAAGCCACAAAACGGGATTAGTTGTTTGTTTAATACCTGGTTTTTTTTCGAAACTCCTTGCCGAAACTGGGTTTTGGTATGTTCAAAAACTCACTTTCGACGCCTGCGAAGGATTTTATCTGCATCATTTTTCGCAATCTTCGCAATTAAAGTTATGGACATGCAAACAAATAATTGGGTGATAAGATGCCTTATTTTCAGGGGAATTAGCAAAACGGCTTTTTGACTGATCAAACCGTAGTTTTGCAAATGTCAAACAGAAATGTCGTCTTTCAATAATTTCGCAGAGGGCTGGTACCTTGCACAAAAGCAGAGCCTCATCCCAAAATAAAATGCGATTTTGCGCCACAAAATCAGGCTTACCGGGGTTGCTGTCAATAAAATCAGATATATTTGTTAATCACAAATCAACAAAACACTATGGAACAAAAATCAACTTTTTGGAAATCAGCTATGATTTACGGCCTTTACCTGGGTATCGCTGTGGTGCTGTATTCGGTCATCCTGTATGTTGCGGGCCAAACGCAAAACAAAACCCTGGCCTTCCTTTCTTACATCATTTTCGTTGCCGGTATCGTAATGGCGCAGATCACTTACCGTAACCGCGAACTTGGGGGTGCAATCAGCTACGGACAGGCTGTTGGCATTGGCGCTGCCGTTATGCTTTTTGCAGGTATCATCTCGGCGCTTTACACCATCATTATTTTCAGCATCGACCCGGGATTAATCGATCAGATCAAAATTCTTCAGGAAGAAGCACTTCTGAAACAAGGGATGAGCGAAGAACAAATTGAGGCTACCATGGCTATTTCTTCCAAAATGATGTCGCCCGGAATAATGGCTATTTCAGGAACAATCGGATCAGTTATTATCGGAACAATTATATCTTTGATCACTGCAATATTCGTTAAAAAGCAGCCCAGCGAAGACGCTTTTGACGAAGCAATGGAAGAAATTAAAACCGAAGAATAATTACTCATGGATATTTCCGTAGTTGTACCGCTATATAACGAAGTTGAATCGCTGCCCGAACTGTGCTCCTGGATCGACCGGGTGATGATGGCCCATCAGTTTTCCTACGAAATTATTCTGGTTGACGATGGCAGCACCGACGGTTCGTGGGAACTGATCGAACAGCTTGGCAGCTCGAATCCCTGCATCAAAGGGATTAAATTCAAACGTAACTACGGAAAATCGGCCGGTTTATATTGCGGTTTTGCACAAGCCGAAGGACAGGTGGTCATTACGATGGACGCCGACCTTCAGGACAGTCCGGATGAAATACCCGATCTGTACCGCATGATTACCGAAGAAAATTTTGACCTTGTTTCCGGTTGGAAGAAAAAACGCTACGACCCGGTTTTGTCGAAAAACATTCCGAGCAAGTTCTACAACTGGACGGCCCGGCGCATGACCGGAATAAAAATCCACGATTTTAACTGCGGATTGAAAGCCTACCGGAAACAGGTTGTCAAAAGTATTGAAGTATATGGCGACATGCACCGCTACATTCCCGTACTAGCCAAGTGGGCCGGGTTTAAGCGGATTGGCGAAAAAGTGGTGCAGCACCAGGAACGCAAATACGGAACTACCAAATTTGGCATCGAACGCTTCATTCGGGGTCCGCTCGATTTACTTTCCGTTATTTTCATCTCGAAATTCAGCAAACGGCCCATGCACTTTTTCGGGTTGTTTGGTACGCTTGTATTCCTTTTTGGATTTGCAGCAGCTGTGTGGGTAGGCACTGAAAAAATCATTCACACCCTCAATAACGAGCTGGCGCCCCGAATCACCGAAAGTCCGTACTTCTACCTTGCTTTAACCGCTATGATTATAGGTACTCAGCTATTTCTGGCCGGATTTCTGGCCGAGCTGAATGCCCGAAACTCATCGGAACGAAACGCCTACCTGATAGACAAGCGAACCAACCTGGAATAAAGCCTTTGGATTTACTGAAACCCACGAAACGATTTATTTCTGCAATTGATTATTTCTGTAAAGTCTGGCAGAACAATCCCGGGGAATACCCGTTAATTTGATTCAAACATTTTTTTATCATGACAACTCAGCCAGAAAAAACATACCGAAAGCTTACCAACGCAGAAGAAATTATCAATGCCATCACGCACGGCATCGGAGCTTTGCTGAGCATTGCTGCATTGGTTGTATTAATTATGGTCGCCGGAAATTATGGCGACGTGTGGCATATCGTCAGTTTCTCGATTTATGGCAGTACCCTGGTTTTGCTCTACCTGTCGTCAACCTTGTATCACAGTTTTTCGAGCCCGAAGGTAAAAAACCTGTTTGCCCGGTTTGATCATATTTCGATTTTCTTCCTGATAGCCGGAACTTACACGCCAATCCTTTTAACTTCCATGCGTGGAATATGGGGCTGGACTTTATTCGGCGTAATTTGGGGCTTGGCCCTGCTTGGCGCTGTAATCCGGTCGATTTACCTGCATCGGTTCCGCAAACTGATGGTTGCCGTTTACCTGATGATGGGCTGGATGTTTGTCATCGCCGGAAAACAGATCTTCGAGAGCCTTCCTCAACTGAGCATTACATTTCTGATTTTGGGAGGTGTTGCTTATTCAGCGGGAGTTATTTTTTACATGTGGCGAAATCTACCCTACTCGCATGGCATTTGGCATTTGTTTGTTCTGGCCGGAAGTGCGCTTCATTTCTTCGCCATCTATTTCAGCATCCGGTAAACATATCGAAAAAACTCACTCAAAGCTGAATCCTATCCGGAAATTCGCTTCAAAAAATCATTGTTATTTTTGATGACGACCACATTCGATGGTAATTTCGGTTTATTAATCCCAACCTGTCGTCCGGCAATCAGAATTTTGTTCTGGTTAAAAGCGAGTGAAAGATTAGCCAAATATTGCTCCAGCTCCTGTTTTTCGATGACATGAATGAAATAGGTGCAAACAAAATCGAAATTGCTGTTCACCAACAGGTTTGACAAATCGGTAAAGGGCAGACTTTGCCCGAGATAAATACATCGCAAACCGAATTGGGCGGCCAGATAATTCAGGTAAAGCAAACCCAGCTCATGCATTTCGTTCTCGCGCAGGAAAAACAAGATGGAAGCAGCCCCTTCCTTGCTTTCAAACTTCCCTGCTTCTCTGATTAAGCGGTTGCGAACCAGGTTCGACACGAAATGTTCGTGAGCAGTAAAAATAGAACCGGCCTGCCACAAAATTCCAATGCGTTCGAAAAAAGGAAAAACAACCTGCTGTATGGTTTTCGAAAATCCAAGCTCTCCAATAATTTTGTCCAGATGCTTTTCAAATCCGAATGAATCGAGATTAACCGTATGAAACAAAAGCTGATCAATGTTTTTCTCAGGGCCAGTCAGGTTTCGGTTTAGCCTCAGTACCTCGGCCTGAATCTTGGCTTCGTCGAAGGCCGCCACATTAGATATTTTATATCCGCTTTTCACCAACATAGATATGTTCAGAATTCGCCGCACATCTTCATCGGAATAAAACCGGATGTTCGTGTCGGTTCTGCTGGGATCAAGCAAATGATATCGCTTCTCCCATATTCGGATGGTATGCGCCTTAATGCCCGATAAATGTTCTAAATCTTTAATTGAATACAAATTCATATCTTCAAAATGTGTCGTGATAAAACGAATTCTTAGCCTAGTGTTTCAGAAAAAGAAACAAGCAAAGCTAGCTTTTGTTCCAACTTTTCGCCTAAAAAATAAACAGAAAAATAAATGAATCATTTAAACCCTTTCATCAGGCAATGAGGTTCAGCAATTTTTGTATTAGCTTTGAGATGATTTTCAATTCCATGAGCATGAAACGAACATGTCACGGTAACAATATTTAAGTTGGTGGCACAAAAGGCCATGTAAATCTTGTTGGAGAAGCTTTTTTCATGGCATGGAGTTCCACATGTACACATTTAAATTTCAACAAATTAATAACAATATTTACGTGTGAAAATACCTCAACTTTTTTCGATAATGATTATTCTTCTACTGGGAATACAAGTCCGTGCCCAGAGAAATCAGACTTACGCGCTCGTCATTCACGGCGGCGCCGGAGTTATGGACCGATCGAAAATGTCGGAAGATGCACAACTGGAATACCTTTCAGTATTAAACAAAGCCTTGAATGTGGGCGATTCGGTTTTGGCCTCGGGAGGAACCTGCCTCGATGCCATCGAAAAAACCATTGTCATTCTTGAGGATTCGCCTTTGTTTAACGCCGGGAAAGGAGCTGTATTTACCCACGAAGGTATTGTTGAACTTGATGCTTCGGTGATGGACGGAAAATCCTTGCAGGCCGGAGCTATCGCCGGAGTACGTGACATCAAAAATCCGATCAGAGTAGCCCGAAAAGTGATGGAAAAATCGGAACACGTTTTGCTAACCGGAACCGGAGCATCGCAATTTGCACGTGAACAAGGCTTTGAACCGGTTGACAACAGCTATTTTCATACCGAAAAGCGATATAAATCTCTTCAGGAAATCCTGAAAAAAGAGCGGGAAATGAGCACCGGCGACAAGCACGGAACTGTGGGCTGCGCGGCTTTGGATAAATTCGGAAATATTGCTGCCGGAACCTCAACCGGCGGAATGATGAACAAAAAATACGGTCGCGTTGGCGATTCGCCCATTATTGGTGCCGGGACTTATGCCAACAACCAAACCGGCGCTTTTTCGTGCACCGGCCATGGCGAATACTACATCCGGCTAGGTTTTTCGCGCGACATTTCGGCGCTGATGGAATACCATAAACTTTCGCTCAAAAAAGCTTGTCAGGAAGAAATCAACAAGCTCACCAAACTGGGCGGAACCGGCGGTGTGATCGGCATCGACCGAAAAGGCAATATCGCTATGGAATTCAACACATCGGGCATGTTCCGTGGGTACGTCAAATCGACGGGCGAACGCGAGGTGGCCATTTTTAAATAAAAAATCCGGCTGCAAAGCGCGACCGGACTTTTGAATAAATTGCCCTTACATTATTGCTGGGCTTCACTTTCCTTCAACTCAACTCCATTCGCGGGAATGATAATAGCCAGTCCCAAATAAATCAACACCATCGGAGGATTGAAGAAGGTGAGAAAAGCAAATGCCAGCCTGAAAAATACCGGATCGAGTTCGGGGTTGACATAGTTTGAAATTCCGCTGATAACTCCGGCTACCAGCTTGTCGTTTGAGCGTGTTAATCGTTTCATGGCTTTGTGTTTTAAATTGTTTCTGAATTTTTAATTTCTGTTGTTCCTGTATTTATGATTGTTGCGAGTTACGGGTTGCATGTTGCGAGTTAAAAGTCCCCCTTTCGACCCCGTATCCCGCGTAACCCGAAACTCGTATCTCGTAACGTTTATTCCTTCAATTTCAGTCCTTCTGGAGTCATCGTCCAGGTTTTTTCGGTCATCTCTTCGTTCCACAGGTTATTCAAATTATCGATGTTCAATCGAAGTTCGTCGAGGTCTTTGCCCAACCGAACTTGCTTGCCTTGCGGCACCTTCACGGTTATCATTACATCCTGACTTCTCAATTTGGCTTGATTGCCAATGACAAAAAACGGTTGAAGAATCAGCGTCGAATCGGAGGAATTGATGGTATAGTCAATTTTATTCAGATTGGCCTGAACTTCGGCGGCATCTTTTCCCCGACTGCTTTTCCGGACAACCACCGAAAAATCGGTGCCTTCGGTTGATTCAATGCTGAGTTGGGGTCGTCCGGCCAGCACCTTGTTGCTGCCTTCGCCCATCAGGAAATAATCTTCGTAACGTGAGTTTTCGTCGGACGATTTTTGAAGTGCATTCGCATCAAGTTCCACCTTCAAGGTTTGACAGGCGGCACAGTTGAGTGCTTTTGACGTCGATACGGTGTTCTTGTGGCTAAAATTGCCAACCTGACCCAACGTGAGCGCAACTGCAGCAACCACTGCCACCAGCCAGATTCCGAATGCTCCCAACCCGATCAGTTTGTTGTTGGTTTTATATCGGAATACCAGTTTTGTACCAATAAACAGGATGGCGAGCAACGGAATCCCGACGAGCAACACCAGGAGTAAAATGGCCAGGCTCATCACTCCGGGACTGACCACAAAGGCCATCATTCCGCCAAAATTCAAATCCGGATCGAGGCCACTCACCGAGCTGCTCATAAACGAATTGCCCACAGCCACCGATATCAGGAACGATACCAACCCGAAGAAACCCAGCAAAATGAGTAAGCTCCCGAAAACCACGGCAAGTGCGCGTCCCAGTCCTTTGGCCACCTGAACCGAGGCTTGTCCGGCTTTCCCGGCCATTTTCCTACCTTGCTGAACCATGTCCGACTGGTTCATTTTCGAAAAACTGTTTCGAACTTCTTTCACTTCTTCCTGAATGGTTTTCTGAATATTGGGAATAGTGGCCTCTTCACCACGCATTTCGAGCCGCTGAGCGGTAGTACGGGCTTTAGGCACTACAATCCAAAGAATGATGTAAATGAAAAACGAAATTCCGGCACCCAGGAAAACGAGGACGACAAATAGTATCCGGAGAAATACCGGATCGATGTTAAAATAGGCGCCCAGACCCGAGCAAACACCGCCCAACACGCGGCTTTCACCATCGCGATATAGTCTGCGCCGTATTTTTTCGGCTTTTGCTTCGTTTTTCGGAGCATCCCCGGTTGAATCGGCGTCCATAAAATCTTCCGGATTACCCATTCGGTGCATCACTTCCTCAACCCACTCATTGGTAACAGCTTCGTTTCCTTCTTTCATTTTTTCCTGAAGCAGTTCGGCAATGCGTGCTTCAATATCCTGTAGTATTTCCTGTCCACCGGTTTGTTGTTCGAAGTAGCTGCTCAGTTTTTGCAGATAAGCCTGCAATTTTTCAAAAGCGTCTTCTTCAATGTGAAAAACGGTTCCGCTAATGTTTATGGTGAATGTCTTTTTCATGGCGTTAATTATTTCTTTTGTTTCTGTAGTTTCTATTGTTTCTGATTATTGGTTTTTTCAAGGTTTATCTGGCTTTGTTGTTCAGATTAAATACCGTTTCAACCAATTCATTCCAGGCGTTACCAAGTTCGTTGAGAAACTGTCGGCCTGTTTCGGTTAACTCGTAATATTTGCGCGGCGGTCCCTGTACCGATTCTTCCCAACGGTAACCCAGATAGCCTTCGTTTTTCAACCGACTCAACATCGGGTACAGTGTTCCTTCAACCACAATCATCTGCGACTTTTCCAGATTTTCGATGATGTCGCTGACATACTGAGGTTTGTTTTCGAGAACCAGCAGGATACAGTATTCGAGTATCCCCTTTCGCATTTGTGCTTTTGTGTTTTCTGTTTTCATGGCTTTCCCTCCCCTAAAAAGATTAGTTGCTTGTTTCTTTGCGAAGAACGAGGATTAAAATCCCCAGAAGTTATTGTCGGTCATCCAGGCCTCCAACTCCAACGATTCTTCAGATTTTTCGAAATTTTGGGTATCGAGCATCCAGCTTTCAATTTGTAATTCCTGTTCATTTTCAACGGTTAGTTCTGCTGGTACAAAATATTCATCCTGAAGCATCCAGCCCTCGATTTCAAGCGCAGGCTCTGCGTCAACATTAGCTTCGAAAGCATTACTTGTAAAATATTTGCTTTCGGTCATCCAACCTTCGACTACCAGTTCTTTTTCGGCTTCCGTAGTTAAAAAATCTGTTTTGGCATTGAACAGGTTTTCGTTGGTCATCCAGCTTTCAATTTCGAGCGATTGTTCAGTTTCTGCGGCAGTCACTTCTGCAGTGAAACTGACATTGGCTTTTAAATCGGCTTCAACAGCTTCAAAAAGATCATCCACTTTTGACGACTCTGAAGGTTGTGAAACCATCAACATGGCCATCTTGCCATAAGTGTTGTTGGTTAAAAGTTCTTTCCAGAAATCCTGGGCAGTAACTGTCCAGCTAAGTAATACGATACTGAAGATAACGGCAGCGCCGCGTAAAACCACTGTTCTAACCTGAGTGTTTTCTGTTTTCTGAGCATTGTTTGTTGTTTTCATGACTTTGTTCTCCTATTCCTTTAAATGTTTTCTGTGTCAGTTTTTGTTGTTTTCTGAATGTATGACGTTTGATTTTTCGTTTCGTTACAACTTATATAGAACTTTTTTAAAAAATCTACCTTTCGTTACATTGTTATTTGCACTACAAATATATATCTTTTATATGGTATCTTGCAACACATAGTACTAAATTTTTCCAAAATATTTTTAATTATTCTATATATTACTGATATTCTGATATTTAAAAAATCAATATTTTTTATTTTTTCTGCTAAAAATGCCTTCTGACAAATTTTGACTTGATTATTTCGAGCTTTTTAGCCATTCCACCCGATTATTTTATCTTTGTCGTTGAGAAAAAAACTGAAAAGAATGTCACTGGTAATCGAAGAAAAAGACCTCGAAAAATTCATATTGGTGGGCGACCGGGTCCTGATCCGTCCCAAAAACCCGCTGGATAGAACCAATTCCGGATTGTACCTTCCGCCGTCGGTTCAGGAAAATGAAAAAACGCAAAGTGGTTATGTCGTGAAAGTTGGTCCAGGCTACCCCATTCCGGCTATGACCGACGCCGATGAGCCCTGGAAAGAAAAGAAAGACGAAGTGAAATACGTCCCACTTCAGGCCAAAGTAGGCGATCTGGCCGTTTACCTCAACAAAAGCGGCTGGGAAATCGAGTTCAACAAAGAGAAATATGTCATTCTCCCCCACTCCTCCATCCTGATGCTCATTCGTGACGAGGGGTTGTTTGAATAAAACGAACAAAAATGTTGTCGTCGTTATCAGGTTGTCATCGTTAAAAACTCTTTTCCAAAAAGGACAACCTGATGACAATAACAACAATTACAACAAAAATACACACCTTGAAAACCCCTACATTATATATTACTGGTTCCGGCCAGCCATTTGTCTGGCTGCATGGGATGCTCAATTCGGTTGAATCGGATTCCATTTATTCGCTGGTTGACTTTGGCCGGCTTGCACAACAAGTTCAATTAATCAGGTATAATGCTTGCGACAAATCGGCAACCGGCGATTATTCGTGGGGCGGAATGGTAGCCGAACTGAATGCTGTTGTTGATTCGCTCAACTCCGGGAAAGTCATTCTAGGAGGAGTTTCGATGGGCTCAGGAACTGCTTTGTACACATCCATCCGAAATCCGGAGAAAGTAAAAGCGCTGGTTTTGGTTACTCCGCCACCAGCCTGGGAAGTTCGGGTAGCTGTTCAGGCTTTGTATGAAAAGATCGCGTTGCGTGCCCGCCCGGATCATTTGCCGGATTCAGTAAAGCGAATCATCCAGCGAAACCAGGATCTGCCGGAATTTTACGAACAAATGTTTCCCGGAACCCGCGAAAAATTACTTGACCTGCGCATGAGTTTCGATCCGGGTTATTATTACCCGATTTACCATGGAGGAGCCATTTCCGATTTTCCGGAGCGTGACGAACTGAAAGCAGTAAAAATACCGACATTGATTGTTGCCGACCCGAACGATCCGGGGCATCCGATAGAGGTAGCCCGCGAAATGCACGAACTGATTCCTGATTCGCAGTTGTTTCTGGTCGAAAATCAGGCTGATTACATGCAATTACAGGAAACCGTAAGTGTTTTCCTTAGTTCGATTGCGTAAAATTTACAATTCGTAATTTTTTTAGCCTTTTTATTTTCAAATTAAAACAGAGTCGAGCATCCGAATTGTTTTTTTTGTATCTTGCAGCCGAAATCAAACCGATCATTAATCTATTACAAATATCAGTTATGGAGAGAGTTTCAGACAGAGTAGCGTGTTTATCCGAATCGGCCACCCTGGCTGTGGCACAAAAAAGCCGCGAATTAAAAGAAAAAGGGATCGACGTCATTAGTTTGGGCGTTGGAGAACCCGATTTTAACACTCCTGATTTCATCAAGGAGGCAGCTAAAAAAGCCGTTGATGATAACTTTTCAACCTATTCTCCGGTTCCCGGATATCCGCAATTGCTGAAAGCTATTGTTGACAAGCTGAAACGCGATAATGGTCTGGACTATGCCACGAACCAGATTATCGTTTCGAACGGGGCCAAACATTCGATTGCCAACCTGTTGCAGTGTTTGATCAACCCGGGCGACGAAGTGATTATTCCGGCTCCGTACTGGGTAACATACATCGAACTGGTTAAACTGAACGAAGGTGTCAATGTGATTATTCCGACAACCGTTGACAGTGATTTTAAAATCACACCGGCTCAGTTGGAAGCTGCCATCACTCCCAAAACCCGCGCTTTCCTGTTCAGCAGCCCGAGCAACCCCACCGGTAGCGTTTATACCAAAGAAGAACTGAAAGCGTTTGCCGACGTTTTTGCCAAATATCCGAATATCATCATCATTTCTGATGAAATTTACGAACACATTGTTTATGGCCGCAAGCACGAAAGCATCGCACAATTCCCCGAAATTAAAGACCGCGTGGTTGTTGTGAACGGCGTTTCGAAAGCTTTTGCCATGACCGGATACCGCATTGGCTACATTGCTGCTCCGCTGTGGCTGGCCAAAGCTGCCAACAAATTGCAGGGCCAATATACCTCGGGACCATGTTCAGTTTCGCAGATTGCTTCGGTGGCTGCTCTGAATGCTCCACTCGACACGGTTTACGCCATGGTTGAGCAGTTCAACAAGCGCCGTGACCTGGTATTGGCCAAACTGGCCGAAATCCCCGGTGTAAAAACCAGTAAACCCGATGGCGCATTCTATGTGTTTCCTGATATTTCGTCGTTCTTCGGAAAATCAGACGGCACCGTGACCATCAACAATGCCGACGACATGGGCTTGTTCATCCTGTCGAATGCCTACACCGGTGTAGTTTCGGGCGAAGCGTTTGGCGCTCCTGAGTGTATCCGTATTTCGTATGCAGCTTCGGAAGCCGACCTGACCAAATCGC
>CAYRBM010000126.1:0-15155 GCA_964422425.1 uncultured Odoribacter sp. | reverse complement strand
GCTAACCATTCGTAGAGTTGATTTACTTGAAAAAAAATATAAGGAAGAAAACCAACATTTATTCATTTAAAATTCAAATGATGAACGTTTTCGTTGAGAAATTTGCTGATCTGAAAATATTGAGATATCAGGTTCCCGGATTTGAAAAGCTGGATTTAAACAGAAAATTATACATCTATTATCTTTCGCAGGCTGCTCTTTGCGGACGTGATATCTTGTGGGATCAGAATAATCGGTACAACCTGTCTGTTCGTTCTGTTTTGGAGAATATTTGGAGAACTTATCGGGGTAACCGTCAAGCCGAAGATTTCATTCAGTTTGAGGTTTACCTGAAACGGGTTTGGTTTTCAAATGGCATACACCACCATTATTCTACCGAAAAGTTATTGCCGGGTTTTTCTGAAAATTATTTTCAGGAATTGATTGACCAATCAAACTGGGAACATTTTTCTGTTCCCGATAACCAAGGTTTCAGCAATTTTATGGCCGAGATTGTTTCCGTAATTTTTGATCAGGAAAAGGAATCGAAAAGGGTTAATCTGGAAGCCGGTAAAGACTTGATTGCATCTTCATCGAATAACTATTATCAATCGGTAACGCAGCAGGAGGCCGACGATTTTTATTCCAATTTAAAGGCCATGGCAGGAGAGGAACCTGTTTCTTTCGGACTGAACTCAACCCTGGTTAAAAAGGATGGACAGCTGGTTGAAGAAGTTTGGAAGGTTGACGGGAAATATGGAAAGGCTATTTCTCAAATTGTTTTCTGGCTCGGTAAAGCGATTGATTATGCTGAAAATGAGTCGCAACAAAAATATATCCGACTTTTAATTGAATATTACAAAACCGGCGATTTGGCACTTTTTGATCAATATAGTATAGAATGGGTAAAGGAGCTGGGAGGAGAAGTTGATTTTATCAATGGTTTTATTGAGGTTTATGGCGATCCGTTGGGAATTAAAGGTAGTTGGGAATCGATTGTTAATTTTAAAGATAATGAGGCCACTAAACGTGCTCAGGTTTTAAGTGAAAATGCACAGTGGTTCGAAGATCATTCGCCTGTGGCCACTGACTACAAAAAAGCAGAGGTGAAAGGAGTGAGCGCAAAGGTGATCAATGTGGCCATTTTGGGAGGCGATTGTTACCCTGCAACACCCATTGGTATTAATTTGCCAAATGCGGAGTGGATTCGGGAGAAACACGGCTCAAAATCAGTGACCATAGAAAATATTACCCAGGCTTATTTCCTTGATTCGCTTGGCAACGGAATGCTTGAAGAATTTGCTGCATCACCCGAAGAAATTGTGCGAGCTAAAGAGCACGGATATCTGGCAGGAAACCTTCACACTGATTTGCACGAATGTTTGGGGCATGGCTCAGGAAAGGTAAAGGAAGGAGTGAATACAGAAGCGCTTAAAAATTATTATTCGACGATAGAAGAAACCCGTGCCGATCTTTTTGCACTGTATTACATTATGGATGAGAAAATGATTGAGTTGGGATTATTTTCATCTTTAGACGTAGCGAAAGCAGAATACGATGCCTACATGCGAAATGGTCTGATTACCCAGCTGACCCGAATTGAACCTGGTAAAAATATTGAAGAATCCCACATGCGTAACAGGCAGCTGATTGCCCGTTGGGCATTTGAGGCTGGTCGTTCTGAAAAGGTTATTGAGTTTTTTCAAAGAGAATCACAGACGTACGTTCGGATCAACGATTATGCAGCTTTGCGCAAGTTGTTTGGGCAATTGTTACGAGAAGTACAACGTATAAAATCGGAGGGCGATTTTAGCTCAGCCCGTCATTTAGTCGAAACCTATGGGGTGAAAGTTGATACTGAACTTCACAATGAAGTATTGACCCGGTTTAAAAAGCTCGATTTGGCGCCCTATACTGGTTTTGTTAATCCGGTGTACAAACTGAAAACATGGCCATGTGGAACAGCCTGTGACGTTGAAATTAGTTACGATGAAGATTATTCCTCTCAAATGCTTCGTTACAGCAGTGATTATGGATTTTTGCAGATTGAGGACTAAAATAGTTTCAGGTTTCTGCTCTCATTTTCCAGATGACAAATCCGAAATTTAAATTCTGCCTGTTGAAAATCAAATTGTAAACCAGTTTTTGACTATTTCGGCATATTGGGTTTCTTGCTTATGTCTGAAAATATTTTCCTTTGGGAAATAGGTATAATCTGCTGCATATTTTTCATGATTTTCAACAATGTCGCGTAAGGCATGGATGAAAATATCGATCTCCTTATTGGTCATTGTTGGATGCAGTGACCAACGCACCCACCCCGGTTTAAGCGACAAATCTCCTTCGTTAATCCGGCGGGTAATTTCATCAGAAAGTTCATGGCTTACTTCAAGCAGAAAATGACCGTATGTTCCGGCACAGGCACATCCTCCCCGAACCTGAATTCCGTATAGGTCGTTCAGTAGCTTGACCAGCAGATTGTAATGAATCCTGACCACATAAAATGAAATTACTCCTAACCGGTTGCGGTGTTGATCGTCCATGATTTTCACGCCCGGAATACTGTCAAGCCCCTTGAAAGCAAGTTGAAGCAATTCATTTTCCCGTTCATGAATGTTGTTGATTCCCATTTGTTCTTTCAGCTTAATCGACAAAGCAGTACGAATGGCTTGCAGGAATCCTGGTGTACCGCCGTCTTCCCGAACTTCGATGTTGTCAACATATTTGTATTGTCCCCACGGATTAGTCCAGTCAACAGTACCTCCACCGGGCTGGTCGGGAACTGAATTGTGATACATGGATTGGTCAAAAATCAAAACTCCTGACGATCCTGGTCCTCCCAGAAATTTGTGTGGCGAAAACATAATCGCATCCAGTTTTTGCATTGGATTGGTTGGGTGCATATCAATCTTGTCATAAGGAGCTGATGCAGCAAAATCAATAAAAACTACACCACCAAATTCATGCATAATTTGAGCCATTTCGTAGTATGGAGTTCGGATACCAGTTACGTTTGAGCAGGCAGTGAAAGACCCAATCTTGAATGGTCTTTCTTTGTATTCTTCAAGCTTCTTGCGCAAGTTTTCAGGCGAAACCTGAAGATTTTCATCTGGGTCAATAATAACCACATCCGCATTGGTTTCATACCAACTGGTGTGGTTTGAATGGTGCTCCATGTGGGTGATGAATACAACCGGACGCTCGCGTTTTGCAATACAGCCAGTATGATTGACCTGTCCGCAGTACTTCAGTCCAAGCATTCGCTGAAATTTATTAATTACAGCTGTCATCCCCGATCCTGCGGTAATAATGATATCGTTGGGACCGGCGTTAACATGAGCTTTTATGATTTGCTGTGCCTGGTGATAGGCATGCGTCATTAATGCTCCTGTTTCGCTGGTTTCAGAATGGGTGTTGCCAACATACGGGCCAAAAGTTTCGGCTATCTGCTTTTCAATCGGATTATAAAGTCGTCCGCTGGCAATCCAGTCAGCATAAATGATGGGTTTGTTGCCGTATGGAGAGCAAAAAAACTGGTCGTTGCCAATTGTATTTTTCCTGAAGGGTTCGAAATAGGATTCGAGTTTTGTCATGGATTACCTTGATCTGAATTTTGACGACAAAATAATGGCTTTTCGACGCAAAAAATGCAGGTTAAAATCAGTTTTTGTCATTCCTTACTCAGGCTGATTGATAACTCCGGTGACAAAACGTCATTTTTTGTTCATGGTATGTTCTTTGAAAATGGTGGTCACATCAAATTGAATGTTTAACTAAAAAAAATAAGAGCGATGCAAAAAGGAAAAATTGGCGTAAGCAGTGACAATCTATTCCCCATCATCAAAAAGTTTTTGTATTCTGATCATGATATTTTTCTTCGGGAAATTGTTTCGAATGCCGTGGATGCTACACAGAAATTACGAACTCTGGCATCAAAAGGCGAGTATTCCGGCGATCTGTCGAATGCTAAAGTTGTAGTCAAGCTCGATAAAGAAGCTAAAACCATCACCGTGTCCGACAATGGTATTGGGATGACGGCGGAAGAAGTTGAAAAATACATTAACCAAATTGCCTTTTCAGGAGCAGAAGAGTTCCTTGAAAAGTATAAAAACGATGCCAATGCCATTATCGGGCACTTTGGTCTAGGTTTTTATTCCTCTTTCATGGTTTCTGGACAAGTTGAGATTATTTCAAAATCGTATAAGGAAGGGGCGACAGCGATACGCTGGGAATGCGACGGAAGTCCTGAATACATTTTGGAAGATGCCGAACGCGATGAAGTTGGAACCGATATCATCATGCACATCAATTCTGATTCAGAAGAATTTCTTGAGAAATCGCGTGTTTCAGAGATACTGAATAAGTATTGTAAGTTTCTTCCTGTACCAGTAGTTTTTGGTAAGAAAACAACATGGAAAGATGGAAAAGAGACAGATACAGAGGAAGACAACCAAATTAATGATGTTGCCCCTGCCTGGACAAAAAAGCCGGTTGACTTAAAGGATGAAGATTACAACAATTTTTACCACCAGCTTTATCCATTGGCCGAAGAACCATTGTTCAACATTCACCTGAATGTGGATTATCCATTTAATCTGACCGGTATTTTGTATTTCCCGAAATTGAAAAATACAATTGAAGTACAGAAAAATAAGATTCAACTATACAGCAATCAGGTTTTTGTAACCGATTCAGTGGAAGGTATTGTTCCTGAATTTCTGACACTTTTGCACGGGGTACTCGATTCTCCGGATATTCCGTTGAATGTTTCGCGTTCGTACCTGCAAAGCGACTCGAATGTGAAGAAAATAAGCAGTCACATCACCAAAAAGGTTGGTGATCGTCTTGCCCAGCTTTTTGCTGATAAACGCGAAGATTTTGAGTCGAAATGGGACGATTTGCGCCTGTTTATTGAGTATGGAATGCTGACAGAAGAAAAGTTCTACGAAAAAGCTGAGAAATTCTTCCTGTTCAAAAATACCGATGGAAAATATTTCACTTTCGAAGAATACGAAACGTTAATCAAGCCGGAGCAAACCGATAAGGACAATAACCTGGTTTACTTATATACCAACAATGTCCAGGAGCAATACTCGTTTGTTCAGGCAGCCAAAAATAAAGGGTACGATGTTTTGGTAATGAACAACATTCTTTCTACTCCTCTGATTAATAAGTTTGAACAGAAGTTCAGCAACAAGAAATTTGTTCGTGTCGATTCGGATGTGGCAGAGCACCTGATTGCCAAAGAGGAACCAAAACACGAGATGACATGGGAAGAGAAGAATGAGCTTAGTCCGATTTTCAAAGCTGTTTGTCCGGAAACTAAAGATTATGGGTTCTTTGTTGATTTTAAGGATTTGGGTGAAAACGGTACTCCTATGGTCATTACTCGCAATGAGTTTATGCGTCGGATGAAAGACATGAGTCAGGTACAGGGAGGCATGAATTTTTATGGAGATTTGCCCGAAAATCTCAATCTGGTTGTAAATGTTTCGCATCCGCTGGTAAAGAAAATCCTTGCAGAACGTGACGATAGACTTGGGAGTGAACTTGAATTACTGAAGGAAGAAATAAAAGCCAACAGGAATACACAAAATGAATTGGAAGAATCCAGAAAAGGCAAGAAGGATGAAGAAGTTCCAAGTGAGGTCAAAGAGAAAATTGAGGAAGTTGAAAAATTAATTTCCAATTTAAAGGATCAGCAAAAGGAGAAGTTAACAAACTTTGGCAAGGAAAATAAACTGGCGAAACAGCTGGTTGACTTGGCATTACTTGCCAACAACATGTTGAAAGGTGAAGATTTGGATAAGTTTGTCAAACGAAGTTTTGAGTTGATCAAATAATATCTTGGTTTAGTTTAGGTGCAGGTCCCCAAAAGGGACCTGTTTTTTATGAATGGGGGCAGTTTCAAATGAGTGATTAAAAAGAGTTGCCTAAAAATTCTCCTTGAAAGAGAATTTTTAGGCAAAATACCTACTGTAAAGTATTTTTCAGATGCGGTCTTCCAGAATTAAGCGGATTTCTGCCGGACCAATGTCCGCTTTTTCGCCTAACTTGTAGCCCCTTTTGGTAAAACGATCACAAATGGTAAAAATCGTTTCTGCCGGGACATCATAATCGGGTAGCCGCGTTGGTATGCCAACGGATTCAAAGAACTCAACCGTTTTCTGAATGGTCTTTTCGATACGATCTTCTGAGCTCCCGCGGATAATACCCCACACTCGCTCTCCAAGTTGTATGATCTTGTCTTTTTTCGATAATCGTTTGATTCGCATGATGCCGGGTAAAACAATTGCAAGAGTGCGCGCGTGATCAATACCATGGTAAGCCGTCAGCTCATGTCCAATCATGTGTGTTGCCCAGTCCTGTGGGACTCCTGCACCAATCAGCCCGTTTAAAGCCAGGGTTGCACTCCACATAAAGTTAGCCGCAGCGTTGTAATCATTTCGGTTCGCTAAAACCTTTGGACCTTCTTCAACTAGCGTAATCAGGATACTTTCAGCAAAGCGGTCCTGAAGGGGCGAATCGACAGGAAAGGTCAGGTACTGCTCAATTACATGAACAAAGGCATCTACGATACCGTTTGCAACCTGGCGATCGGGAAGTGAGAAAATAGTTTCAGGATCCAAAATTGAAAACTTTGGCATTACTTCAAGCGAGCTGAATGAGATTTTTTCTGTGGTTTCAACTCGCGTAACAACTGAGTTCCCATTCATTTCAGAGCCAGTTGCCGGAAGTGTGAGCACTGCACCAATCGGGATTGCTTCGGTTACCGGAATTTTCTTTGAGCATATCTGCCATGGGTCTCCTTGTGTAAAACATGCCGCTGCAGCAATAAATTTAGTTCCGTCGAGCACCGAACCACCGCCAACCGAAAGCAAAAAAGTGATATTTTCTTTTTTAACAATTTCAACTGCTTTCATTAATGTTTCATAGTGCGGGTTGGGTTCAATACCTCCAAATTCAAGCACTTCAAAATCTTTCACCGAAGTTTTAACCTGGTCGTAAACACCATTTTTAAAGATACTTCCTCCACCGTATGTGAGCAACACTTTTGCCCCTTTTGGAATATTATTTCCAACTTCCTTAATTTCACCTTTCCCGAAGATAATTTTTACCGGATTCTGATATTCGAAATTGTACATGATGTAACTGTTTTAGTTTTGATCGAACTAAAATACCTTTTTCTCTCAAATCTGAATTTAAATTCCTGTTAATAAATTCAAACCTGTATTTTTGTACGATGAATTTAAACCAACGGATATTATGAATTTTTACGAACGTTATTCTGGGTACTCTGATTCTCAGATTATGGAAATCCTGAAAAACAAGCTAAATTATCAGGAAGAAGCGGTTGATGCTGCAGTAAAAATTGCAATTGAGCGTGGTTTAATTCATTCAGAACAAGATTTGCTAAGTGCGGAATACAGGAACTCCGATAAGCAAAAATTCAGTTTTTTCCCGCCAGTCTCCAACGATTACCATCGTCAACGACTTATTGCCAGCATGTTCAGATTCCTATATGTCTTAGTATTGATCCCATTGATTTATGGAGTTTTATCCTATGCAAAAGGACAGCAACCCCAAATGGTTATTGGTTTGCTGATTGGAATTATAGGATTGGCGGTAGTCCGTTTTTACAGTAAAACCCGCCAAAAGATCTACTGGTACGTTTTATTTGCCGAATTGATTTTAGTCGCCGTTATGTCAGGCATGAGACTCTTTTCTCAAGAGGTTTTTGTGTGGCAGGACATAGCTGTCTATCTTGTTGCTACCCTTTTGCCGGCATATATTCTTTTGTATGTAAGAAAGCTGGTTCGTCAATAACCTGCCAAATTCACATTTCACCTAAAGAAATCTGTCATTCGTCGAAAAGAAAAGTTGATTTGTTGTCCGAACGGGTAGTTTTGATTCAGTTATTCAATCGAAAACAAAAAACCTGAAGCCATGTATCTACTTCGGATAACCAGTTTAATTTTTGCACTCGGAATATTCATTTCCAAGCTTTTTGCCGCGCCTGAAGTTAATTCCCCACAGTCGTGGGACGATACTGACACCCGCACCTACCAGGTTCAGCCATTCAACAAAATTTATCTTGAAGGTGCCTATAAAGTCATCCTTGAGCAGGGGGCTACCAATGGATTACGAATCAAAACTGATGAGGATAATTTTCAGTATATTGATGTTAGGTCTGATGCTCAATCATTAAATCTAAAAATCACTAAAAAGCACTTCAATTTTGATGAGCTTATTTTATACATTACATTCAAAGATCTTGAAAAGCTGGTTATTGAAGGAGGAATTAGCCTGGAAACCAAAGGATATGTTGACCTTAAAGATTTTTATCTGCATGTTGAAGGAGGTGCTTGCATTGAGATGAACATGAAAGTCAATCAATTACGATTGATTGGGCAAGGCGGAGTTAAATGTGAATTTGACGGAGTTGCCAATGAGTTGGATGTAACGCTCTCCGGAGCTGGTCATTTGGATGCTATTGACCTAAAAACCAAAAAAGTAGATTTTAAAATTGAAGGGGTAGGAGCCGGTAGTGTTTATCCAACAGAGTCGCTGAATGCCGTTATAAATGGTGTTGGTAAGATAAGGTATAAAGGAGAACCTAAGGTTTTTAAAAAAATAGAAGGTATTGGTTTAGTATCTCGTGAGTAAAAAGTTAGTTTAGTTTGTGAAAAGGGTTGTCTGTTTCAGATAACCCTTTTTTTTTGAAAAATCTTGAGCAAAAATTTAATATCAAAATAGGTTGTATTTTTAGTAAATATTAATCTTAGATACCTGAATTTGAACTTTTTACTAATTTTTCTGTTTTTAAAATCTCTGTAAAGCTTTTGATTACCGCTGAACCAATCTTGTCTTATCATGTTTATAAACTAAAGCAGCAAAGTAGTATTTGTTTAAAAAAAATAAATAAACATTAAACAAAAGTTGAACTGACCTGTTTAGTTTGGTAAAATAAATTCAGGAGGGATAACAATGAAAGTAAATGGATTTCTTAAGACAGAAACGGCAATGCCTCGATTGAACGGCTCACATTTGCCTCAATATACAGATTATGCCGGTCATGATTTAATAGGAGATAATCATGTGGCTACATCGCTTGAAACTCCAATGAGAGAAGATGCATTTTTGATAAGTGATGAACAAAAAATGGTGCTTATTGAGGAGAAGTTTCGCGAAATTATGAATGTTCTGGGGCTTGATTTAACCGACGATAGCTTAAGCGGAACGCCGCACAGGGTGGCTAAAATGTTTGTTAAAGAGATTTTCTCAGGATTGAATCCTCAGAACAAGCCTAAAATATCTGTGTTTGAAAATAAATTTAAGTATGGCGAAATGCTGGTTGAGAAGAATGTAAACCTTAATTCAACTTGCGAACATCATTTCTTGCCAATTGTAGGGAAAGCACATGTGGCTTATATTTCAAGTGGCCAGGTAATTGGTTTGTCAAAAATTAACAGGGTAGTTGATTATTTTGCGAGACGCCCTCAAGTGCAGGAGCGTTTGACTGTGCAAATTGCAAACGAATTAAAGCGTATCCTAAAGACAGAAGATGTTGCTGTGGTAATCGATGCAAAACATTTGTGCGTTTCTTCCAGGGGTATTCAGGACGAAGGAAGTTCGACTATAACTGCGGAATATGGTGGTGTATTTAAAGATCCGCGCCGGAAGGAAGAGTTTCTCAAGTATTTGTCACTAAATGTTTGAGTAATCCGGGTAAAATAGCCTTGTTCAGAAATATCAGAAGCTTTTCATTTGAAAAGCTTTTTTTATTTTAAGTTTGAACATTTGGAAATGCCCGATTTTTTGTTCATTTGCCAAAAACAAAATAAAATGGACGGGAGAAAACGATCTGATGTTAAGCCGGGTTTGCTTGTTAATATTGTTGAAAAGCAACATCAACGAACCGGAGAGCTTACCGAAGGAATTGTAAAGCAGCTGTTGACCAATTCCAATATTCATCCACACGGGATAAAAGTGAGGTTGGAAACAGGCGAAGTTGGAAGAGTAAAAGAAATTCTGGAAGATGAATAAATACATGACGTTTGGATGAAAGTTATATCCGTAAATATTGGGAACCCTTGTCTGGTTGAATGGAGGGGACAACAAATTTCTACCGGAATTTACAAATATCCGGTCAATGTTCCGGTTTTCTTAGGAGAAACGGATGTTGAAAGCGATCATGTAATTGATCGTCGTTATCACGGAGGGATTGACAAAGCCTGTTATCTATATTCTGCCGATAATTATTCATTTTGGAAGGTAAAATATCCAAATCTTACCTGGCAATGGGGCATGTTTGGAGAGAATCTAACTGTCGAGGGGCTCGATGAATCTTTTGTTCGCATTGGTGATCAATTTTGTGTTGGCAAAGCTGTGGTGCAGGTGAGTCAGCCTCGTCAGCCATGTTTTAAATTGGGTATTCGTTTGGGTAATCAGGCCTCAGTTGATGATTTCTGGAATCTTCCTTATCCTGGAGTCTATCTCCGGATTTTATCTCCCGGATTCGTACAGGAAGGAGATCATTTCGAGTTAATTAAATCGAATCCTGACAGTTTATCTGTTGCCGAAGTTTTCTCTTTATTCAGGAAGAATCGTTTTAATACTGAACTGATTCAAAAAGCTGTTAACGACCCCTTTTTAGCAGCTTCGTGCCGGAAGGATTTGCAAAAACTTTAGGTATATGAACATTTTGAATATATAAAGAAGAAACCGTTTCAAATATTCACTTGAAACGGTTCTCCTAATCCACACAATCAATCCACACTAAAAAACCAATCACCACCAAATTACTACATACGATTTGCTTCCTTCTCCTAAACATGGCTTCTTTCACCAACAAATCATAGATTTCTTTAACCTTCTAAAATCTATTTTCCATCAAATATTGTGTGTTTTATTTTTCTGAAATACAATTACATGAACGTACAATCAGGGAAAAAGTTTAGGTTTTGGTGGTCTTTTTTTCTGTAATAAAATGATATCCCTGCGGACATGTAGAAAATAAAAAATCCAGACATATTAATTGTCTGGATTTCTTATTTTAATGTTTATTTTTTTGCAAATTTTCAATCATTTGCTAAACTTAACCTCGTTCCCCGAGCCATTGAAATCTGATTCGGATTGGTGATTAAAATCTGGTTGACACCATTTCGCATGGCATTAAAACCATTGTCGAGTTTAGGTATCATTCCGGCATTAATAACTCCTTCGGCTTGCAATTCTTTAAAGCGGATGTAATTAAGTTCCGAAATTACCGAATTATCATCGTTAGCATCGAGCAAAACACCTTTTTTCTCGAAGCAATAAAACAAATTAACGGTGTAATAATTCGATAGTTCTATCGCCAGATCGGCTGCAATTGTATCGGCATTGGTGTTGAGCAACTGCCCGTGAGTATCGTGCGTAATTGGTGCCATTACCGGCACAACTTCTTCATCGAGCAACAGGCGCAATTCCGAAGTATTTACACCCATTATGTCGCCCACAAAACCATAGTCAATTTCTTTAACCGGTCGTTTTCTGGCTTTAATAACATTCAGGTCGGCACCGGTTAGGCCTATGGAATTACATCCGCGAGCCTGCAAACCCGCTACAATTGTCTTATTTACCAGACCGGCATAAACCATTGTTACCACTTCAAGAGTGGCTTCGTCGGTTATACGTCTCCCCTCCACCATTTTGGTTTCAATCCCCAACTTCTCCGACAAGGTTGTAGCCAACCTTCCGCCGCCATGCACCAAAATGCGTTTTCCCCTGATTTGGGCAAACTGGTTGAGCAACAAATCCAGCGATTCTTTTTCTTCAACAACTTTACCACCAACTTTTACAATGGTCAATCTTTCCATAAATTTCTGTTTAAGTTCGAAGTGCCTAAAGTGCCTAGAGTTCGGAGTTAAAACTTTAGGCACTCCGAACTCTAGACACTCCGAACTTTTTTATTTTAATTCGTCTAACATCATTTTTAATACGGCCTGAGCCGAGAATAAGCGGTTTTCGGCTTCAGGAATAACAATTGAATTTGGTCCGTCGATTACTTCGTCGGTCACAATCATGTTGCGGCGAACCGGCAAACAATGCATAAATTTGGCATTGTTGGTTACTGCCATTTGGCGTTCCGATACAGTCCAGGAGCGATCTTTCGATAAGATTTGCCCGTAGCTGGTGTACGATGCCCAGTTTTTGGCGTAAATAAAATCGGCGCCTTCGAAGGCTTTCATCTGGTCGTATTCGGGTTTCAGGTCGCCCATAAATTCGGAAGCCAGTTCGTAGCCTTCAGGATGTGTTACCACCACTTCGTAATCGGCTGCACGCATCCATTCCACAAATGAGTTTGGCACGGCCTGCGGCAATGCACGGGGATGCGGCGCCCAACTCAAAACAACTTTCGGGCGAGCCTTGGTTTTGTATTCTTCAATAGTTAACTGGTCGGCAAACGACTGTAAGGGGTGACGGGTGGCAGCTTCCATGCTCACCACCGGCACGCCGGAATAATCGATGAATTGCTGCAATATTTTTTCCTGATAATCGTCTTCCTTATTTTCAAATTTGGCAAACGAACGAACGCCAATAATGTCGCAATAACGACCGATAACAGGCACTGCTTCGCGGATATGCTCAGGTTTGTCGCCATCCATGATAACCCCCATTTCGGTCTCCAGTTTCCAGCCGCCTTCGTTGATGTCAAAAACGATCACATTCATACCCAAATTCAATCCTGCTTTTTGGGTGCTCAACCGGGTGCGCAAACTAGAGTTGAAGAAAACCAGCAAAAGCGTTTTGTTTTTGCCCAAATCCTGGTATTTATATGGCGACTTTTTAAGTTCAAATGCCAATTTTAAAGCTTCGTTCAGATTATTTAAATCATGAACTGATGTAAATTGTCTCATTATTTGATGAAAATTAAAACAGAATTTATTGTACCTCCGAAAATTGTCGTATCGACAATTAAAATATAAAGATAGAGCTATTTTTTACTTTTGCTTTTAGTGAAAAAGGCTTTTTAACGATTATTTCGGCCTGATTTGTCCGTCGCCTTCCACGATCCATTTGTAGCTGGTCAATTCTTCCAATGCCATTGGCCCACGGGCATGAAGTTTCTGTGTGGAGATGCCAATTTCGGCACCTAAGCCAAACTGGGCACCATCGGTAAATGCGGTGGAGACATTGCAATAAACAGCTGCCGCATCCACCGATTTCTGAAAGATTTGCACTGCTTCAGGATTTTCAGAAACAATAGCTTCGGAATGTTTGGAGCTATATTGGGCAATATGGTCGAGTGCTTCGTCGAGTCCTGAAACCGTCTTGATAGCCATTTTGTAATCCAGAAACTCGGTGCCAAATGATTCTTCGGTAGCGTGTTCAAGCAATTCAGCCGGATAACTACCTTCGAGTTTATTGTAAGCCTCATCGTCGGCATAAATAACCACCTTGCTCGTTGGAAGTAATTCGGTTAATTTCGGAAGATCGTTCAGGCGATTCTGATCAATAATCAGGCAATCGAGCGCATTGCAGACGCTGGGGCGGCGGGTTTTGGCATTGTTTATAATGGCGCTACCTTTCTCCACATCGCCTGATCTTTCGAAATAAGTGTGGCAAATTCCGGCTCCCGTTTCAATGACCGGGATCGACGAATTTTCGCGCACAAAGTTGATCAGGTTTTGTGAACCACGCGGAATAATCAGATCGACAAAACCGTGTGCATGCAACAGTTCGGCAGTTGCTTCGCGGTCAACCGGAAGTAAAGCCAATATATTTTGGTCGAGATTGTGCTTGCGCAAAACTTCCTGAATGACTTTTACAATAGCCAGGTTGGAGTCGTTGGCATCGCTTCCGCCTTTTAAAACACAGGCATTCCCCGATTTCAGGCAAAGCGAAAATACATCGAAAGTTACATTCGGTCGGGCTTCGTAAATAATGCCGATTACCCCAAACGGCACACTTATTTTGGTAATTTTTAATCCGTTCGGACGCATGGTTTCACCTAAAACACGGCCAAGCGGTGAAGGTAATTTGGCCACATTTTGCATATCAGCTGCAATCCCCTTTATTCGATCGGCCGTCAGCATCAACCGATCGTATTTCGGATCTTTCGGGTCCATCTGGCTTAAATCTTTGGTATTCTCCTTCAGGATGAATGTAGTATTTTCGATGGCTGCGGTTGCCACATCTTCCAAAACCTGATTTATTTTTTCCACTGAAACAAGGTTCAGTTTACGGCTGGCTTTTAAAACCAACTGAAGTTGTTCTTTTACAGTCATTTTATTCTCTTTTTAGTTAAGAAAAAGCACCCTTCCAGGGGGCGGAAGGGGGAATATAACTCAGGAAATGCTGCCAAAGGTCAAGGCAATTATAAGGGGTCTATGAAAAGGGTATCAGTACACAAATCCTAAGTTAAAAATCTTATTCCATAATGTATAAATAATCGTAATGTACCACGGCTCTTTTATTCTTGTTGCCCATGAATTTCACTGCTTTTTCAGAATTGTACTCCGTTTTCCCGATGCCAATCAGTTGTCCCGATTCATCTTTTATCCGAACCAGATCACCTTTTTCGAATGTTCCTTCAATTGAAATAACACCGACAGGTAGCAAACTGGTGGCCTGGCTAGATAAAAGTGCCACCCGAGCCCCTTCATTTACAACCAGTTCGCCTTTTGCAAAACTCTCCGAATACGAAATCCACTTTTTCACATTCGACGATTTCTTTTTTGCTGAAAGAAATACGGTGTGTACAAAATCTTCCGAAACATCCATGATTTTGAGAAGCGTATTTTCCTTCATCCCGTTGGCGATGTGAACGTTGATACCACCTTTGGCCACTTTTTTGGCAATGTGGTATTTGGTCAGCATCCCGCCGCGTCCGAAACTCGATTTACTGGTTGAAATAGCTTCGTTCAGTGGTTTCGATTTCATGGTAATTTCGCGAATCACTTTCGATTCGGGCAATTCGGGCGAACCGTCGTAGATTCCGTCGATGTTGCTCAAAATGATCAGCGCTTCCGAACCTTCCATCGAAGCGATCAGTCCCGAAAGCTCGTCGTTATCGGTAAACATCAACTCGGTCACCGAAATGGTGTCGTTTTCGTTCACAATCGGGATTACTTTGTTTTCAATCAGGGTCGAAATGCAGTTTTTCATGTTCAGGTAATGAACCCGGTCGC
>CAYRBM010000125.1:0-15202 GCA_964422425.1 uncultured Odoribacter sp. | reverse complement strand
AAACCGCATAAACCTTAACAACCAACTGATACAAAAACTCGAAGAAACCGCACAGGCGATTTATAGGCAGTGGTTTGTGGAGTTTGCTGAAAGTTGGACTTGGACTATTGTTAAAGATTTTTGTGTTGATATGAAGTCTGGTGGAACACCTTCGAGAACTGAAAATAGATATTGGAATAGTAATGACATTCCTTGGTTAAAAACTGGTGAAATCAAGAACAATATTTTGATTCAGGCAGAGGAATACATTTCTAATGAAGGTTTGAAAAATAGTGCTGCGAAGTTACTACCGAAGGACACTGTATTAATGTCTATGTATGGCGTTAATGCGGGTGATATAGGAATTTTAAAATTTGATGCAACTACAAATCAAGCTTGTTGTGGAATGATTTGTAAAAACGCTATGCAAGCAGCATATCTCTATTATCATTTATTGCATAATCAAAAATTCATAGCAACCCAAGCAATTGGTGGAGCACAGGAAAATTTGAGCAAAGATTTTATTGAGAAAATTGAAATCCCAATACCTGATGATGATAAATTGAATTCTCCTATTTTAAAAACCTTTATTGATAATAAAGAAATTTACACAAGACAAAACCAAAAGCTAACGGAACTGAAAGAATTGCTTTTATCGAAATTGGCGACAGTAGAAAACTAAACATATATACTTATGGATTGGATTATTAACAACAAAGAATGGATTTTTAGCGGAATTGGAGTTATGGTTATTGGCATACTTATAAATTTGAGGAAACGAGAGAAATTACCAATTGAAAATGTTAGCAAATCAGTCGGAAACATTACTAAGGTTAATGTAAATATCGACTCAAACAAAACATCGAAAAAAAAGGTTGACGAAACTCAATTCAATAAAGAGAGCATTCAAATATTATTCATTGATGATGAGAAATTTAAAACAGTTGATAATCTTAAATCTGCTGGTTGGGTAAATACGAAGTCTATAAAAGATGTAACAAATCTAGATTGTACTGATGTTAAGAATGCAAACGTAATTTTTGTGGATATAAATGGGGTTGGAGAAAAGCTATTTCCCATAGATAAGGGATTAGGTTTAGCTGAGGCATTGAAAAAGAAATATCCGAAAAAGTATATTGTGATTTATTCTGCACAAGAACAAGGAGACAGGTTTCATAAAGCCTTGAAAACAGTTGATTATACGCTTTCAAAAAATGCAGAGCCTTATGAGTTTATTAATATCTTAGAAAATTGCATGAAATGAAAATAGTTGTTAGAGATTCACAAGGCGAAATCATCTTTAAAGAAGCCAACAATATTTGTCTTAAATGTGAAAAAGGTTGCAACTCTGAAGGCGTTATTTTCCTATGCCCAAACAACAAAACCGAAGAAACGAGGCAAGGAAAGAAGATTTCTACGCACGGTTCATTTTTCTTATGTTGTAATAAGTCAGTTGCCAAAACTACCAAACTATTCCGGGAAAAATTAGAAATGTTGATTTATGCTATTCCTACAATAAAAGAGATAAAAGATGATGTTTATTTAAAAACAAAGCAATTAGAACAGGATAAATATCAAAGGATTGTTCACAATCTGAAAACAATAAATGCACAGAGTATCCAAGAGCAATTTAGCTTCATTCCTCAAGATGTTCTGGCCGAAAATTATCCAGATCAGATTCGCTATGTGACAAATGAGATAAATAGAAATCCAGAGAAAGCAGCAATTACTTTTCTAAGACTAGCTAAGAACAATGCAAGCATTAAGACAGAATTTGTAACCCACGAAAAGCTTTCAATTGAGAATCCAATTTTATCGGTTAATAATCACAATATTAAAAATGTGATCTTAAACGTTTTTCATGCCTTTTCATTAGAATTGAAAAGCAAGAATGTTCGAATGGAAATCTTTTCAATAAAAAAGCACCTATCATTTGATTACGACACTATTAGAGTGGCCTTTTATCATTTATTTCATAATTCGACAAAATATATTAAACCCAATTCAGTGCTTAAAATTGATTGTATCGAAGGAATTGATACATTCTCTGTGCTTTTTAAAATGGAGAGTATTCACATAAAAGAATCAGAAATATCAAAAATATTTGAGGACAATTATTCTGGAATACACGTAGTTGAAAAAAATAAGCAAGGTGCTGGTTTGGGAATGGGTTTGATTAGGAAAGCTTTAGAATTAAACAATGCTTCTATCGAAGTGAGGGCAGGTAAAGAAATTGAAAAAAAGCATAAAGCGGAATATTCAAAAAATGAATTTGTAATAACATTTAGAATTTAAATGTCTTATAATTCTAGCATACACCATCGCCGTTCAATACGGTTGCGCGGATACGATTATTCGCGGGAAGGATTGTATTTTATTACGATTTGCGTTCAGGACAGGGCCTGTTTGTTTGGCAAAATCGTTGGCGGGGCGCCCCTTGTGGGTGCCCAAAATGGGGATGCCCAAAATGGGGATGCCCAAACAATGAAATTAAACGACGCGGGTAAAATGGTAGAAACCGAATGGTTGAAATTACCCGAACGGTTTAAAAATATTGCGTTGCACGAATATATGGTAATGCCCAACCATTTTCACGCCGTTTTGGAAATAACCGTAGGGGCAACCCTCGTGGTTGCCCAAAATGACAATGCGATTGCCAAAAATGACGTGGTCGCCCAAAATGACAACGATATCAATATGGGGCAACCACAAGGGATTGCCCCTACCGGGAAAACCGTTGGGGATATGATGGATGCATTCAAATCGATTACGACCGTTGAATATATTCGTGGGGTGAAAACATTCGGTTGGCAACGTTTCAATGGCAAATTATGGCAACGCAATTATTACGAACACATTATCCGCGATGAACAATCGTATCAACGAATTTCGGAATACATTATCAATAATCCAGCCAAATGGGCGGATGATAAATTGTATAAAGAATAAAATGTACGGGTAGCCCTTGTGGCTATCCAAAATAAGCAACAATGAAATTCACCGAAGAAAAATTAGAAAAGGCATTTGCCGAATTGCTGGAACAGGAAGGATTTCAGCACCAGCACGGCACGACCATTTCGCGTAAACCCGATGAAGTATTGATCGAGGAAGATTTGCAGAAATTCCTTTTAAAACAATATGCAGAACAGGGTATTACGGCGAATGAAGTCAAATCAATTATTCTTCGGCTTAAATCACTTCCGGCCTCCGATATCTACGAAAGCAATAAAACCTTTCTAAAAATGCTTTCCGACGGTTTTATTCTGAAACGCGAAGACCGTAACCAAAAAGACATTTACATTCAGCTTATCAATTACGCCGGATTAAACAAACACCGCCAGCCCAGCGAAAACGAATTAATTTCCATAGCAGCCGAACCCGAAGAGCAATATCCACTTGATACCAATATTTACAAGTTTGTAAATCAGTTGGAAATTGTGGGTAATGAAAAACGCATCCCCGACGGTATTATTTACATCAATGGTTTGCCTGTGGTGGTCTTTGAATTTAAAAGCGCCATTCGTGAAGAGGCCACCATCTATGATGCCTTCAAACAATTAACGGTTCGTTACCGCAGAGATATTCCCGAACTGTTCAAATACAATGCTTTTTGTGTAATCAGCGATGGCATAAATAACAAAGCAGGTTCGTTCTTTGCTCCTTATGATTTTTTCTACGCCTGGCGCAGAGTAGCTGGTTTGGCAAAAGATGTTGACGGCATTGATTCAATGTACACGTTGATTCAGGGAATGTTTCATAAAAACCGTTTGCGCGACATTATTCGCAATTTCATTTATATCCCGGATAACAGCCGAAAAGAAGAAAAGATTGTTTGTCGTTATCCGCAGTATTATGCTGCCCGGGCATTGTACGACAACATCAAAAAAGCGCAAAAGCCTGAAGGAAACGGAAAAGGCGGAACCTATTTTGGTGCCACCGGTTGCGGTAAAAGTTTCACAATGCTTTATCTGACCAGGTTGCTGATGAAAAGCGAATACTTTGAAAGTCCGACCATTGTTTTGATAACCGACCGCACCGATTTGGACGACCAACTTTCGGCACAGTTTGTCAATGCAAAAGGCTTTATTGGCGATAATACTGTTGAAAGCGTTGAAAGCAGGGCCGATTTGAGAGCTAAACTACAAGGCAGGCAAAGCGGAGGCGTTTTCCTGACGACCATCCATAAGTTTACCGAAGATACCGAACTGCTCACTGATCGCAGCAATGTGATTTGTATTTCGGACGAAGCGCATCGTACTCAGGTAAACCTTGACCAGAAAGTAAAAGTAACCGAAAAAGGGGTGACCAAGACCTTCGGATTTGCCAAATACCTGCACGATTCGTTACCCAATGCCACTTTTGTTGGTTTCACCGGAACTCCCATTGATGCTACGCTCGATGTATTCGGGAAAGTGGTTGATGCCTACACGATGACAGAATCGGTAAAAGACGAAATCACTGTACGAATTGTTTATGAAGGCAGAGCAGCCAAAGTATTGCTGAATAATTCAAAGCTTCAGGAAATAGAAGATTATTACGCCCAATGCGCTGAGTTGGGAAGTAATGAAAACCAGATTGAGCAAAGCAAGAAGGAAATGGCGCAGATGTATGCCATTATTGGCGATCCCGACCGTTTAAAAGCCGTTGCCGAAGATTTTGTAACCCATTATGAGAACAGGATTTCGGAAGGATCGACAGTAAAAGGCAAAGCTATGTTTGTGTGCAGTACCCGCGAAATTGCCTGGGAGTTGTATAAAAACATTATTGCCCTAAAACCGGAATGGAATGAAATCAGAGAAGCTGAAGAAGGTGCCGAACTTACCGACAAGGATAAACGGGAGCTGAAACCAATTGAGCGTATTAAACTCATTGCCACCAGAGGACAAGATGATGCGAAGGAAATGTATGATTTGTTGGGAACAAAAGACCAGCGCAAAGAACTTGACCGGCAATTTAAAAACGAAAAGTCGAATTTTAAAATTGCTATCGTGGTAGATATGTGGCTCACGGGTTTTGATGTGCCATTTCTGGATAGTATTTACATCGACAAGCCCATACAACGCCACAACCTGATTCAAACTATTTCGAGGGTTAACCGCAAGTTTGAAGGCAAAAACAAAGGTTTGGTGGTAGATTATATCGGTATCAAGAACCAGATGAATCTGGCGCTGAAACAATACAGCGAAGGCGACAAAGACAATTTTGAAGATATTGCAGAATCCATCATTATTGTGAGGAATCATTTGGATCTGCTGGCAAAACTGTTTCATACGTTCGATTCCACAAAATATTTTAAAGGCTCAACTATTCAACAGCTAAACACCTTAAACCTTGCAGCCGAGTTTGTACAAAAAACCAAAGAGTTGGAAACTCGCTTTATGGGTTTGGTAAAGCGCACGAAAGCAGCCTACGACATTTGTGCGGGAAGTGAACAACTAAGCCAAAAGGAAAGAGATTACATCCATTTTTATCTGGCGGTTCGTTCGATCGTTTTTAAACTCACCAAGGGTAATGCCCCCGACACGGCACAGATGAACGCCAGGGTTCGTGAAATGATTAAAGATGCACTGCAAAGTAACGGGGTGGAAGAAATTTTTAAACTTGGTGACGATACGGAAACAGAACAGGATATTTTTGATGAAGATTATCTGGAAAAGATTAATAAAATCAAACTACCCAATACCAAAATTAAACTGCTTCAGCAACTGTTAGCCAAAGTGATTGCAGAAATCAGAAAAGTCAATCGGGTAAAAGGAATTGATTTTACCCGAAAGATGCAGGCATTGGTTGAACGGTATAACAACCGCGATGCAAACGATATTCTGAGAAGTGAAGTGTATGAGGAAATGGCCAATGCACTGACCGATTTGATCTGGGAAGTTCACAAAGAGTTTTCGGCCGGCGACGAATTGGGAATCGACTTCGAAGAAAAAGCTTTTTACGATATCCTGAAAGAACTCTGTATTAAGTACGACTTCAAATATCCCGACGATAAAATGATTGAATTGTCGAAGGCAGTAAAAATAATCGTTGAGAATCAGGCTAAATTCCCGGATTGGAATAAACGGGACGACATCAAATCGGCATTAAAGGTTGAATTGATTCTGATCCTGGACGAGTTTGACTATCCTCCGGTAGAAAGAGACGAAGTATATATAGAGATTTTCGAACAGGCAGAGAACTTTAAGAAAAATAGGGGAAAAAGTAATTAAAAGTAAAACAACAAGTCAAAAACCAGCACATCTTTTTATTTAAAAAAGAGTTTGGCGAAAAAGTTGAAAATATCTGGAATTAAATTATGATTGTTGCCGGGGCACTCGTTTTCCTGACCAACTCCAAATATCCTGACCTGGTTATCGGCACCATCGTTTTTGCGATTGTGGTGAGAGGAGCCATCAAAATATTCAAGCTTTAAATCAGGCAACGAGCGAAAAGGCCAATTTTCCCTTTAACCAATGTATTCATTTCTAGTCATCCAACATCAATAACCAAGCTCCTTTCCTTTCCTGATGGCAGGTAAACCGTTTTTCATCCAGGCAGGTATTTCAGCACCTTTCAGGTAATGATCAAAGAACTGCTTCATCCGAATGGTTAAATCCATGCGGTTTGCCCAGCTCTCGGCCTTTAGGTTGTGTTCTTCGTTGTTGTAAGTCAGCAACCAAACCGGTTTATTCAGGCGGCGCATAGCTGTAAATAGTTCTATTCCCTGATACCAGGGCACTGCCCCGTCGTTATCGTTGTGCATGATGAGCAGTGGAGTTTTGATTTTAGGCACATAAAACAGCGGCGAATTCTCGATGTATTGCAAAGGTTTGTCCCATAGCGAACCACCAATGCGACTTTGCGACTGCTCATACTGAAACTGACGCGACAAGCCCGATTCCCAGCGAATTCCTCCGTAAGCACTGGTCATGTTGCTAACTGGTGCGCCAGCCATAGCAGCAGCAAACATATCGGTTTGAGTAATCAGCCACGCCGTTTGATAACCACCCCAGCTTTGCCCCTGAATGCCAATTTTTGTCCGGTCGATGAAAGGAAACATGTCGCTGACAAACTGAGTACCGCTAACCACAGCGTCAAAAGCATCTTTCCCGGGATAGCCTTCATCGTAGGTAATATCCGGAATAAACACAATGTAGTTGTTGCTGGCGTAATACGTGCGGTTAATGGTTGAGCGGGTTGGTGCTGGATTGGTATAGTCGTGCAGATTATCGGCATTTCGCTCGTAAAAATAAACCACCATCGGGTATTTTTTCTCCGGATCGATGGTCTCGGGGAAGTACAGCAAACCTTCGAGCGGTTTTCCTGAAAAGCTGGTCCAGTGTACGAGCCGAACTCCTGGCCATACAAAATTGCTTTGCTGCGGATTCGATTCGGAAAGTTTGTGGCGGCGCTCCAGCATCAAATTACCGCTCCAAACGGCGGGCGATTCACTCACGTTCTGACGGGTCCAGATGGTTACCTCGGCATTTTTTGCACGGGCCAAACCTTCAAACCGATAATCTTCCATCAGTAACATGCGCGGTTCGGCGTAATTTTTCAGATCGGCATTAAAATAACCTTCGGCCTTGGTTCGCTCGTCAAAAGCATGAACAAAAGCGGGTTTGTTGGTATCAATGAATTCTTCTTCCGGATCAAGTTTCTGGTAACGAAGCCTCAGATAGTTTTTGCGTCCGTAGTTTCGGGTAGCATTAACCGGAACTTTGGCTCCATCGAGATCGACACGCCAGATGTCGTACCGGTCGTAGAGGAAAATAAACTTGTCGTTTTCCGACCAACCTGCAATTCCATAAGGATTAGGCTTGCCCGGCATATCCCAGAGTTCGTTGCAAAAAATGGCCGGAATAGCCGAACTCAAATTGAGCACTTCGGTTGAATTTACATTGGTTGAACGCGAATAATAAGTGCTGTCGGCCGGGTCGTACCAAACCACGCAATTCCCTCCAGGCGAGAGCGAAACCAGCGATTTATTCTGCACCATCAGGCGCTTGATTCCGGTTTCTAGGTCAACCAGATAAAAATCGGCATTTGAATTTCCGGTCCATGAAGCCGACAATTTATAGGGCGACTGATCTACTCCAAGAGCATAACGAATATTGCCTTTGGGCGAAATTCGAATATCTCGCACCGTAGGATCGCCCAGCTGGTAAAACTTTGCTTTATCGATGTGGTAAACTGCCCGGTAGGTTCGTTTCTTTTCTTTCTCCAGATTAACTTTTTGCTCCGGCTGCAATTCTTTGTCTTTCCAGGTCCAGATATCGAGCATTGGCTTTTCTTCATCGAGCAGGGTATCTTTGGGTTCGGGTTTAGGCTGCTGGTTTGTCCCGAAAAAGATGCGCTGGCCATTCTCCGAGAAGGTGAGTTCACCGAATTCGGAAGGCGCCCAACCAAGAGGCATTCCCGAAGTTCCGGCTTCAACAACAGTTTTAGGTTCTCCGGTGGTTAGCGATCCATAATACAGGCTGAATACTTTTTCCTTGATGGTATCCGCCGAGAACAAAAAACCATATCGTCCGCCCTGCTGATCGGAAACAATCTTTTTGGCTGTTCCGGTTTGTTTAAAAATTACATTTGATTTGCGTTTATCAGTGTCGAAAACCACCACCTCTGTACGATCCAATGAATCTTTAGTCTGACGAATAAAGGTGATGCTATGTCCCAGCGGAGCATAATAAAACTCGGTAACCTGCTGAAAACATACGGTATCGCCCGAAGCCGGATGAAACAAAATCAACTGGTTTTTTTCTCCTGCCGAAGCCGCTGCCTCCTTCTTTCCTTTCGCTGGTTCTGATTTTTTTTCCGGGTCATTATCCGTCTTCTTTTCTCTCTTTTTCATATCGGTCAGAAATGCCACCCAGCGTGCATTTTCTTTCGGAAGCGCAAATTGTTTCAAATTGGGGAAAGAATAAATGCGGTGCCGTTTAAAAACAAGCACACCCAAACTATCTTTAGGCATCTCTTCCTTTTTCAGTTTTCGAACTTTGGCTTTTCGTACCGAATCGGCCGGCTGCTTGATTTTATAAACGATAAAATCTGATTCAGGAGAGAACCGGGCATCAAATCCTCGTTTGATGGTATCTGTCTTCTTAGAATCCAGAGTTCTGACAATCAGGTTTCCATCTCCTTTCTGGGCATTTAACTCATAGGCTACCAGTTTTCCATCGTTCGAAACGATTGGTTTATTCAACACTTTCCACGATGCAAAATCGTCAACCGAAAGTGGTTTCTTATCCGATTTTTGCGCCATTAGGTTTAGAGACAAACACAAAATAAAAATGAACAGCCAGATTCCTGTCAACTTCATAACTAATTTCTATAAAATTCGAACTCAAATATAAGTACTGAAACTGTTTTATCACTAAATATTTGGCATGAAACCGCCATCTCCATGCAATTGTTTTTATGGAAGGGAATTTATTCAGCAACGAAGCTAACAGCAACCTTGCCAGAAAAAAATGTTATAAACCTTATTTTTTACCTACTGTTAAATTTCTCCATTTAAAATCCTTGCGTATATTTGAGTAACCATATTATTTTAATTCCTAAGTCCTAAGAGCTGTCCGCAATGTGTTAATTTAATTTGATGACGCATGATCGTTTATGGTTTCAGGGACGTATAATTTTAAATTAAACATGTTGCTATATTTATCTTTACTAGGGTTCCTGTTAGCCGGAATATTGCTGGTATTTTCGATCAAAAAACATCCATCCTCCAAATACTTAGCTGCATTTTTTTTGTTGGTCAGTTTATATAAGCTGAATGAATATGTCATTCTTTATTCAGGTTCAGTTTTCTGGAACGCTGTCATCAGCTCAAATTTCACCTTCCTTCATTATTTGATTGGTCCATTCTTCTATTTTTATATTCGAAGTATTATACATCAGAGAAAACGGATTAGCAGGCTCGACCTCGTGCATTTTATCCCTGCTTTTGTATTTCTGATTGCTTTGATTCCATACATTTTTACACCTTTCAAACACAAGATTGAAATAGGACAGCTTATTGCAAATAATCCGGGTTTTCTCTCAAGTTTTAAACCTACAATCCTCTCAGATTGGTTTTCTGTGAAAATAATCTACCTGAGTCGGCCTTTTTCCATTTTGGCTTACTCGCTTTATTCTCTTTGGATTTATATAAGTTCTAAAATCGATTTAAAAAATCAAGCTCCAAGCTCTCAGGATCGTTTAATGCATAAATGGCTAATTGTATTATTTTTGGTCGTCCCTATTTCCTTTATTTTTCATTGGTTGATTGTTTTCTACTCCTTTCAGGAAGATATTTCAATTCTTTATTCGGAGGGAAATTTGCTCATGCAGCTTTCTTACTTAAGTTTTACCTTATTGATTATCAGCCCACTACTTTTTCCACATATTCTATATGGAATAATGCAACCTGAAATGGAACAAACGAGAAATAATAGCCCCAACTTAAACGGAATGAAAGTAGAATATGAGAAACCCCAATCAAATGTTGACAAAGAATATTTTAATCAGATTGGAATTCTTGTAGGCGAATTCTTGGCAGAACAAAAATCTTATCTGCTCCCGGGTTATAATTTAAATCAACTGGCCAACGAAATGAACCTGCCACTTCACCATTTGAGCTATTATTTTCGGGAGATCAGGCAACAGAATTTTACTGACTATAAAAATGAACTCCGGGTAAAGTATGCCTGTGAACTTATCTTGAATGAAAAGTTTAAGGAGATGACCTTAGAAGCTATTGGAGAGAAGGCCGGATTCTCTTCTCGCGTAACCTTCTTGCGCGCATTTAAAAAAGTAACCAATCAAACTCCCGGGAATTTCAAAATTTCGATGAAACAAGCTTCACCCGAAGAAATAGAATAGAAATCCCGTATTTCGAGAATATCATTCCATTTCTGCACATATAAGCTTTAAGACCAAAATATCCTGAGAAATTTCCAGATAAAAATCTATCTGGCTTATTTTGAAACAGATAAAAACAGGACATCATTATTGACTTTTTTGTCTGTACCTAAAACTTTGTTTCAAATTTGAAAATGAAACAAAGATTGCCCGCTAATTTTCTGAAATAAGAACAAAATAAAACAAATTGCAGGTGCGATATGGGAATTAGGGTACTTTATGTGGATTCTTGTAGAAAATCACATCTCAACTTATGGCAATAATTTGTCAAGTTGACGTATTTAACCTGACTCAATCTGAATCAGCAACACGTCTTTCCTTGCCGCACCTTTTTGAAAAATCGATCAAATTAAAAACAAAAAAGTATGAAACAAATCTACATTGCACTTTTCATTATGCTAATCTTCGATGTTTCAGCCAATGCTCAGACTACTGAAGAAAAGGGTAAAATTATTCAGGTTTGCCTTGATTTACCTGACATTCAAAACCTGTTTCCAAAAGATGCGAATGGCAATTTTACAGCCATTCATATCATGCAGTATCCCCTTGCTTTACCAACCGATATTCCTGTAACAAAATTTGACAAAGCACTGGTTTTCATGAATAGGCCAACTATATACAGCAACCATGTGGAACTATATTTTTTGTTCCAAACGCTTGACATTGCTGCAAATAAGGCATTGGTGCAGTTTACACTTTATTATGACCAGACTTCCACAGAAAAAAAGGTAATGACGGTTATTTTGAATCTGGACAAGGTCGCAGAGAACTGGCAGGTTTCCAATAAAGACATCAAAAAATATTAAATCCTGAAATCATTCAATCATGAAAACTAAATTATATAAATCCTTTCGCAATTGGGCATTTCAGGCCATTTTACTGATTGCAATAACATTAATGGGAATTAATTCTTACGCTCAATCTCCATTATGCGCTTCAGGCCCGACTACCTTTGGTTATGAATATATTTCCGATTTAAGCATCAACAGTGTTCCCAAAACCGTAGCCAGTTCTTTTACTGGGGGATCAGGAAATCTTGGTTATTATGACTACACCAGTTCCAGTTTAACAACAATGGTTGCCGGACAAACTTACCCGGTATCAGTTACGGTAAACACAAATGGTCCATTTCAGGAATTTGTAAAAATCTGGTTCGACTTTAACGGTAATGGAGTACTGTCGGATACAGGAGAAATGGTATTCGATCAGAATAAGAGTTTTACTGGAACAGCTACCTATTCAGGTAATATAACCGTGCCTACTACCGCTTTCAATGGTGATATTTACATAAGGGTTATGATGGTTTTTAGTGCTATTCCTAATCTATGTGGCTCCTACGAATTCGGAAATACAGTGGACTTAAAAGCGACTATTACCGGAGGTCTAACTTCTCGAAAGCTGACCATCTCAACTTCCGGGAATGGTAGTGTAACAAGTTCTCCTTCAGGAATCAATACCTCATCAGGTCAGAATTCTGCCGATTTTGCTGATGGTTCTTCTATATCGCTTACCGCATCCCCTGTATCTCCGCAGATTTTTTTGGGATGGACCGGAGATGTGATAAGCTCAACAAATCCTTTATCTGTCACCATGAATGCTGCAAAAAATATTACAGCATCATTTGGAGTTACAAACAATTCCCCAACCAATATCGCCTTATCCGCCACCTCCATCAACGAAAATGTGGCAGCAAACTCAACAGTCGGAACTTTAAGTACAACTGATCCTGATGCAGGAAATACATTTACCTATACTTTGGTTGCTGGAACTGGTAGTACCGACAATGCTTCGTTCAATATCATCGGCAACAGTCTGCGCATCACCAGCAGTCCCGATTTCGAGACCAAAAACAGTTACTCGGTGCGCGTTCGCACAACAGATCAGGGAAGTTTGTATTATGAGAAAGTGTTTACCATTACGATTAATGATTTGGTGGAAGCAGTCGCCCCAACCGCAACCACCGATGCTGCATCCGGCGTAACTTCAACCGGGGCAACACTGAATGGAAGCATTAATGCCAACAATGCCAGTGCTGTTGTAACTTTTGAATATGGATTGACAACTGGTTACGGTTCAAGCGCTACTGCCGATCAAAGTCCGGTTACCGGCAATTCTGCAACTGCGGTGAGCAAAGCAATCACAGGCTTAACAGCTAATACAACTTACCATTATCGGGTGAAAGGAGTAAATGCAGGCGGTACAACCTATGGGTCAGATCAGACTTTTACTACTTCGGCAGGGACTCCAACTCTAACCTTAGGCTCCGCGACCAATACCAGCGGACAAACGTACAAGTTTCAAAGTGCAACTGTTGATGATGGCGGACACCAGATTAAAACCATCCTTATCAACTTCACCGATGTGATAAATACAGGTGATGCCATTGCATTAACGACGACAACCGGTTTTACTCCTACCGGAGACTCAAATGGTTACTCTAAAAGCATCCAGGTTGCCGACGGTAAGACTGCGGCAGACGTTCAGAACTTTATCCGTGGCATTAGCTTTACCCGTGGCGCTGCAAGCCAGCAAGTCAGCGTGGTAATTACTACTGAAGTTATTACCAGCAATGTTTTTTACAACATCGACACAAAGCATTATTACCAGTATGTGCCGTTTACAAATGATGCCGACCGGCGTGACTGGAAAGCAGCATACGCAGATGCCAAAGCCAAAACCTACTTAGAAAGAACCGGTTACCTTGCAACAGTAACCAGCCTCAACGAGGATAAATTCTTAAATACACTGTCGGGAGGGAAGTGTGGCTGGTTAGGCGGTACTGTTTCAGCCATGAATGGTTCAGAAGACGGCTCTTTGTATTATACAAGTTTCAATACCGGGGCAAGAAGCACCCTTTGGTACTGGGCGTGCGGGCCTGAAAGAGGAACTAATATAGATGCTAACGGCGCTGACGGGGCACATTATTCCGGAGTATATTCAAACTGGGCCTGGAATGGGAGCAACTGGGAACCGAATAATGGGAGCAACGTCGAGAACTGTCTTACAACATTGGTGAATCCTCCGGGTTGTACTTCCCCGCAAAATACAAGTTTCTCATGGAACGATCTGACGTACACCCAAACACATATTACATCAAACCCAGGAGATTATGATGTTGTAGGCTACTTTGTAGAATACGGCGATCAGCTAATCGATAACAGCGTGGTAACACTGACCAAAGAGGCAACGGCGACGGGCATAATAGGGACCCTGGATGTTACAGCCCCAACTTTAACAGCCGGAGCTGTGAGCCGCACATCGTATACCAATGCAACCGTGAAGTTTACTTCAAACGAAGCGGGAACCTATTACTATTCGGTTGTTGCCGACGGCGCAAGTGCTCCAACGGTGAATACTTCAGGATTGGGAACAGGTTGCAGCACAAGCGAAAATACAATAACGCTTACATCGCTAACTGCCGGAGCAAAGGATATTTACATTCAGGTTAAAGACGCAGCTGGCAATTTAAGTCAGGCGCTTAAGATAGATATTAGCGATTATTTTCTAACCGGTACACCTACCATCTCCGGTACAGTTACTTATGGACAACTATTGACAGCGGTTACATCCGGTTTGAGTCCGAACAGTAATCTTTCATTCCAGTGGCAAAGGTGTGACACACAAAATGGCACATACAGTAATATTTCAGGGGCGACGAGTAATACCTATCGGCTGACGAGCGCAGATATTGGGAAGTACATCAAAGTTTCGATAGCATCAGGCAGTGCCACTGGAACCGTTACAAGTGCTGCTACAAGCGCAGTAGCCAAAATTCAGCTCACGATATCAGGAACAAGCATTGCCAGCAAGGTCTATGATGGTACAACAACGGCTGGCGCCGTTACTCCCGGAACACTGAGCGGAATAATTAATAGTGACATTGTCGCTGTAAACGGAACCGCCGGAGCGATGAGTTCGGCCAACGCAGGCAATAACACGGCTACGGTTTCGTACACTTTAACCGGAACGGACGCCAGTAATTATCTGGCTCCGGCAGCATCTGCAAATGTCACAGCAACAGTAACCGCTGCTACACTCACCGTTACGGCTGATGCTAAAACCAAAGTTTACGGTGATAATAATCCTGCTTTGACTTTCCAATACAGTGGATGGAAGAACAGTGAAACCGAGATTGTAATCGACACTAAGCCCATTGCAGCGACAACAGTTACTTATACAACTAGCGTTGGTACCTATTCAATTACCATATCCGGTGGATCAGACAACAACTACTCATTTAGCTATGTTCCTGCCGACTTTGAGGTAACCGCAGCTACACTAACCGTTACCGCTGACGCTAAAACCAAAGTTTACGGGGATGATAATCCAACATTGA
>CAYRBM010000124.1:0-15304 GCA_964422425.1 uncultured Odoribacter sp. | reverse complement strand
AACCGTAAAATCAAATCAATTGACTCTATTTTAGAATCGAACTCAGGTTAATAAGTGACTAAAGTGTCCTAAGTGCCTAAAGCCCGGAGTTGTAAATCATTTTTAGTCACTTTAAGCTCCGGACATTTTGAACTTATTTATTCAGAATCTGCCAAATCTTATCTTTTAGGGCCATAATACCCTGGCCAGTAACTGAGGAGATAAACAAGTGTGGAATATCGTTCAGCTCAGCACTAATTTCGGTTTTTAACTCATCGTCGAGAAAATCGCTTTTGCTGATGACCAGGAAACGTTCTTTGTCCAGCAATTCCGGATTGTATTCCTGAAGTTCGTTAATCAGGATATTGTATTCTTTTCGGTAATCTTTTGAGTCGGCAGGAACCATGAAGAGTAACATTGAATTGCGTTCAATATGGCGCAAAAACCTTAGTCCAAGCCCTTTACCTTCGTGGGCACCTTCTATAATCCCGGGTATGTCGGCCATTACAAACGATTGGTTATCGCGGTAGCTAACAATTCCGAGATTGGGAACCAACGTTGTAAACGGATAATCGCCAATTTTAGGTTTGGCAGCTGAAACTACCGAAAGCAAAGTTGATTTGCCTGCACTTGGAAATCCAACCAAGCCAACATCGGCCAGAATTTTTAGTTCGAGGGTAAACCACCCTTCAATAAAAGGTTCGCCTGGCTGGGCAAAGCGCGGAGCCTGCAAAGTGGCCGACTTAAAATGGGTGTTTCCCATACCTCCACGACCTCCTTTTACCAATATTTTTGATTCCTGATCTTGAGTTACTTCAAATAAAAACTCGCCGGTTTCGGCATCTTTGGCCACCGTGCCGAGCGGGACATCCAAAATAACATCGTTGCCGTCGGCACCCGTCGAAAGTTGTTTCCCTCCTGATTCGCCATGACCAGCAAAAATATGGCGCTGATACTTCAGGTGGAGCAGGGTCCACATCTGAGCATTTCCTCGCAGGATCACATGTCCGCCGCGCCCGCCATCGCCTCCGTCAGGTCCGCCTTTTGGCTCACCTTTTTCTCTGCGAAAATGAGCCGAGCCTGGTCCTCCATTGCCGGACCTGCAATATATTTTAACGTAATCAACAAAGTTTGTTTCTGCCATTGTCCAAGTTCCCGGATTTGGGATTTTAAATTTCAAGTGCTTGCAATATAAGCAAAAAAAGACGAATGGTCAGTTTAACCACCCGTCTTTTGTATTTAATATCAGTTTATTAAAGTACTTCAGCCATAAGCGGGCTTACGGCATCACTCAATCGTTTGGCAATTTCATCAACCGTTCCCATTCCGTTAATCGGGTGGCATTTGTTCTGAGCCTTGTAATAGTCTTTCAAAGGCATCGTTTTGTCAATGTACACCTGGATGCGGTTTTCGATAATCGAAACATCCTGATCATCGGGGCGTCCTGATGATTTTCCACGATTTAGCAGGCGGTCAATCAATTCCTGTTTTTCTACTTCCAGGCAAAGCATTCCGCTAACCGGAGTTTGGTTGCCGTCGAGCAACTCGTCGAGCGCTTTGGCTTGTTCAACTGTACGGGGAAAGCCATCGAAAATATATCCGTTAGCATTTTCGTTCTCCTGAAGTTTTTCGCGGATCATCCCGATAACAATTGAATCGGGCACCAAAAAGCCTTTGTCCATGTAGCTTTTTGCTTCGAGGCCAAGAACAGTTTTACTGGCAATCTGGCTGCGCAGTAAATCACCCGTTGATAGGTGTATCAGTTTAAATTTTTCAATCAGAAAATCGGCTTGGGTACCTTTTCCTGCACCGGGTGGGCCGAATAAAACAAGGTTTAACATTTAAAGTTGAAATAGGGGTTTACTTCTCGGTTACTTTATAAATATCAATCAAATTGCGTCCACGTCCGTTATAATCCAGCCCGTAGCCTACAATAAAATCGTTCGGAATTTCGAGCCCGATGTAGTCGAGTTGTACCTTCGTCTGCAAGGCATCTGGTTTCAAAAGTAAAGTGGCAATTTTTATTTCAGCCGGATTTTTTGCCTTGATTTGTTCAATGGTGTTGGCAATGGTGATTCCTGAGTCAACAATGTCTTCGAGAACAACCACGGTCCTTCCCGAAAGGTCTTCATTAAGCCCAATGAGTTGCTTTACTTCCCCTGTGGTGTGTGTCCCCGAATAAGAAGCAAGTTTAATGAAGGAAATTTCGGCGTCGAGTAATGAAATACGCTTAAAAATTTCGGCAGCAAACATGAATGATCCATTCAGGATGCAAAGGAACAACGGATTTTTACCTTCAAAATCGTTATTCATTTGTTCGGCCATGTCTTCAACAATTGAGCGGATTTTTTCGTAAGAAATGAAAAGCTCAAAATCTTTGTCGTGAATAGTTACGTTTTTCATTATACGTCGAGGATTACAGTTGTTTTTTTCTCAGTAATTTTCAGTTAATTTTGGGTCGAAAAATAAAGCGACAAAGTAACAAAACTAATTTCTATTGAGAAAATTAAATTTTGAAAAGATGGAACCAAAAGTTAGTATTATCATGGGAAGTACCTCTGATTTGGGCGTTATGGAGGCTGCCGCCAAGGTGCTTGATGAGTTTGAAATTCCTTTTGAAATAAATGCTTTGTCGGCTCACCGTACGCCTGAGGCTGTCGAAGTGTTTGCCAAAGGAGCCAAAGCTCGTGGCATACAGGTGATTATTGCTGCAGCCGGTATGGCAGCTCATTTGCCCGGTGTTATTGCTGCGATGACTACTTTACCGGTTATTGGGGTGCCAATCAACGCATCGTTGAACGGACTCGACTCGCTGTTGGCCATAGTGCAGATGCCTCCCGGAATTCCGGTTGCCACGGTTGCCGTGAATGGTGCGCAAAATGCGGGTATTCTGGCCGTTCAGATGATGGCTCTGGGTGATGCTAATCTGGCAGCTAAACTTGAGACATTTAAGGTTGATCTGAAAAAGAAAATTGAAAAAGCGAATAAAGATCTTTCGGAAATAAAGTTCAGATATAAAACAAATTAGGCTTGACTCATTAACAAAATAATTGTAACTTGTTGCATGAAATGATTCCTGAAAATATTTTCAGGAATTTTTTTTTTGATTAAGGTTATGAAATTGTTAACCGTTTTGGTTTGTTTGGTTTTTTGTCAATTTGAGGCGCTTCAGTTAATGGCTCAGGACGAGTTCGAAGGAGGCGTTCGGTATCAGGCATTGGCCGGGGCATCGGTTTGCCTGACGGGCTGCTGGTCGGTTTTTGGCAACCAGGCTGGATTAGCCGGCATCGACCGTGCAGAAGTTGGAGGCTCTTTTCAAAACCGATTCCTGGTTCGCGAATTGTCAACACGATCGGCATTGGCAGTTTTGCCTGTTCATACTTCAGTTTTTGCCATTTCATTCAGTCAGTTTGGTGAGCCTCCGTTCAGACAGGAGAAAATGGGATTGGCCTATGCCCGAAGCCTCACGAAACATTTCAATTTCGGCCTGCAGTTTAATTATTATCGTTTGTTCCTTTCAGAAGAGAACCGTTCTGTAGAATCAGCAGGATTGGAATTGGGTTGCCAGTATTTAGCTTCCGATAAATTGATCTTCGGAATTCATTGGCAAAATCCTTATCAAACCAAAATTCAGTTGAATTCTGCTGGTTTTCGTTTTGATTCAGCTATAAGAATTGGTGCAGGTTATCAATTGACGGATGATTTTAGCCTGACATCAGAGCTGGTAGGTTTGCGGAATCAACAAATCAAGGCAATTTTAGGAGCTGAATACCAGATTTTTGAGCGTTTGACTTTACGCGGCGGAGTTTCAGGTAAGCCCTATCGCTTATCCGGAGGAATGGGATTTATGGTCGGACACCTGAACTGTGATATAGCTGTTTCTTACGATGAAAATTTGGGTAATTCTCCGTCAGTTGCATTTCAATACCACTTCTGATGAAAAGGAGATTAGCCATACTATTTCTACTGATGTTTTTTGCGGGACTGGTTTTTTCGCAGGAGCCTCAATCGCAGCAAACTATCGAGGATTTGATCGAATCGGTGGGCGAAACACTGAGCGATGATACTGATCTTCAGGAAATACTGGATGATTTGGAATATTTCAGGCAAAATCCGCTTCAGATAAATTCGGCAGGAGTTGAAGAACTAAAGAAGCTTCATTTATTATCCGACTTTCAGATTTACAAGCTGCTTGAGTATCGTGAAAAAACAGGAACAATTTTCAGTATTTATGAACTGGCTTCTGTGGATGGATTTACTCCTGACATGCTTCAAAAGCTGGAGCCGTTTGTTCGTTTTGAGGCAGCGGAAACCGTGAACAAACGGAAGCGACCAGATACCGATATTTTTCTCCGAACCACCCGGTCATTTACATCTTCAGCGACGGATAACTCAAAAAATGAAGGTTCGCCCGGGCGGCTTTATTTTAGGATGAAGCACACTGCCGGTAAACTCGAATATGGCCTGGTTTCGGAAAAGGATCCGGGAGAGGCTTTTTTTAGACAATCAAATAAACACGGATTCGATTATTATAGTGGTTTTGTTAACGCTACGGTGGGAAGGTCGGGTAATAGGATTTATGCGGGTGATTATCACGTTCGTTTTGGTCAGGGATTGGTGGCCTGGCAGGGATTTTCGATGGGCAAATCAGCAGAAACGACTCAGGTTTTTCGATCGAATACCGGAATTCGCTCCTATTCTTCGACCGACGAAAATCTGTTTTTCCGAGGACTTGCTGGTCAATTCAGATTTAAGAATCTGAATTTTTCTCCTTTTGTTGCATTGAACCAATTGGATGCGAGTGTTGATTCGCTTGATTCAACGACCTATTTCGGTGCTTTTCAAACCAGCGGTTATCACCGGACTCTGTCAGAAATTGCTGGTGAGAATACAGTCAAACAGCTGGCGGCTGGCGGAAATGTGAGCTATTCTGCCGGAACCTGGACTATTGGCGTTACCGGCATTTATAATCGGTTTAATGCCATCGTCGATCGGGATGACCAACCTTACAATCAGTTTTTACCTGAAGGAAGGGATCATCTTGCTATGGGGTTTGACTGGAAAGGTTCATGGAGACGGATTTTTCTTTTTGGAGAAGCAGCGGTAAGCCAAAATTCGGGAAAAGCACTGCTGACCGGATTGATGTTGAAACCAGCACAAAATGCTGAATTATCGCTGGTTTACCGGAACATCAACAAAACCTATTTTAGTTACTTTGCCAATGCGTTTACCGAGTCTTCGCGAATAAACGATGAACATGCTTTATATGTTGGGCTGAAGGTTTTTCCGGCAGCCCGATGGATGTTTCAGGCATATACTGATTTTTTCAGACATGAATGGCTCAAATACCTCACGGCAGGACCCTCATCTGGTACCGAATTTTTTGCTCAGGTTTCTTATCATCCAACAAGGTCAACTCAGGTTTACCTTCGGTATTTTCAGGAAGAAAAAGGACAAAAAGTAACTGAAGGGAATAGCCGGTTTAACGAACAGCAACTTATTAACCGTTTACGACTGAATTTTTCGCATAAGCTGAGCGAACAATTTAGTCTGAAGAGTCGGGCTGAAGTGTCATTTTATTCCAAACAAATCAACGAAAAGGGATTAATGATTTATCAGGACATTTTTTTCAAACCCCGGGAGAAATTCTACGCACTGAATGCCCGGCTGGCCTGGTTCAATACAGATGGATATGATTCCCGAATTTATGCTTACGAAAATGATTTGTTTTACACATTTTCGGTTCCTGCGCATTACCGGCAGGGGATCAGAGGATATTTGAACCTGCAGCAAAAAATTGGAGCGCATTTTTCATTCTGGTTAAAACTTGCAGCAACCCGCCAGTTTGCCGGATCTGATGACGGAGAGACTGTTGATGCCATGACAAAATCGGAAGTAAAATTCCAGGTGAGGTATCAGTTTTAGATTTTTTTCTTCCCGATTCTGATTAGTCCAGCCTGCGACAGGGTCATGATCAAAACTCCTGCAACAGTTATTACTCCGCCCAACAATTGAAGGGTTTTCGGCAAACTTCCGAAGTAAAAAAAGGCAATAATCAGCACAAAAACACCTTTCAGGCTTTGAACAATTGATGATCGAGAGGCCGGAATGAATTTGTAGGAATAATAGAATGAGAGTAACGCGAAAAAAGCTCCGAAGAATGCGCTCGCCAAAATATTCAGAAACGCGCTTTGCGGAATTGCCAGTGGTTTTCCGCTCCAAATGAAATACACCAGAAAAGACAGAAAAATCCAGCCATTCGAGTTCAGATTAAAAACTTCGGGGCTCACTTTCTGAATATTCTTTTTGACAATCATTGAAAATATGGCAGCTAGCAAAGTGTTCATTACTACCAGCCCGGTGCCTGGAATAAAGAATTTGCGCCAGTCGGCATCTCCTGAAAAACTGATCACAAAAGCTCCGCTAATGGCCAGCAATGCTCCCAAACCTTCCAAAAGAGTGAATCGCTCTTTCAGGAAAATGATACTTAGCAAAGCCAGAAAAACGGGAAACAGATTTCCCAGAAAGGAGGTAACCGATGGATCGGCAATGGCATGAATGGCCATGAAAAAAGTGATGTTTGAAGCCAGATCGATGGCTGCCAGCATGACGAGCAGTCGGATGATTTTGGCCGGTAATGAAAACACCTGGCCTATTTTGCCTGAAACTGTGATTAAAAGGAGATTCAGAAAAAATCCTATTCCGAAGTAATAGAGTCCGAATTGGGCCAGATGAACCTGATTGAGCCCGGCTTTGATAAAAACGTATAAGCTGGAAAAAGCGACAGTACCTGCCAGCGCCCATACATAGCCTTTCCACTCGTGCATTTTTTGTCCTGTCATATCCAAATAAAAAAGAGAAACCTCAAGGCTGAGATTTCTCTTCGCAAGTTATGTATTTTTAAATTACAGGCGTTTTTTAATCGCTTTTGTTGCTTCTTCAAATCCGGGTTTTTCGAGCAGAGCGAACATGTTCTTTTTGTAGGCTTCCACTCCCGGCTGATCGAATGGATTCACTCCCAGTGTATAACCGCTTAATCCGCAAGCCAGTTCGAAGAAATAGATCAACTGACCAAGGTAATATTCGTTCAGTTTTGGCATCACGATTTGTATGTTTGGAACACCGCCGTCAACATGTGCCAGCATGGTTCCCAACTCAGCCATTTTATTCACTTCATCAACCCGCTTTCCGGCGAGGAAATTCAGGCCATCCAAGTCATCGTTGTCATTTGGAATAAGGACTTCACGGTCGGGGCTGGCAACAGAAATAACGGTTTCGAACAAGGTGCGTTCGCCTTCCTGAATGTACTGACCCATCGAGTGCAAATCAGAAGAGAAGTCAACCGATGCCGGAAAGATTCCTAGTCCGTCTTTGCCTTCGCTTTCGCCGTATAACTGTTTCCACCACTCGGCCAGGAAATGCAGTTTTGGGTTATAGTTGACCAAAATTTCCACTTTTTTGCCATTTCGGTACAGTTCGTTGCGAACAGCAGCATATTGGGCAGGCAGGTTTTCTTCAAACGGAACATTCACTCCAGAAGCATTCTGCATATCTACCGCCCCTTTTACCAGTGCGCGAATATCAAACCCGGCAACGGCAATAGCCAGCAAACCAACCGGAGTCAGTACAGAATAACGGCCGCCCACATCGTCGGGAATGACAAATGTTTTGTATCCTTCGGTGGTAGCCAGCGAGCGCAATGCACCGCGGCTGGCATCGGTTACAGCTACGATACGATCGACGGCTTCGGCTTTGCCGTATTTATCTTCAATGTCCTGTTTCAGCAGGCGAAAAGCCAGCGCAGGCTCGGTGGTAGTTCCTGATTTGGAAATCACGGCCATCGCGTATTCTTTAGTTTTCAGCAACTCGCGCAGTTCGAACAAGTAATCTTCGCTGATGTTTTGTCCGGCGAAAAGGATAAACGGACTTTTGCGTGGTTTAAGGTGAGCGAAACTGTCGGACAACGCATCAACCACGGCTTTGGCTCCGAGATACGATCCGCCAATACCAATTACCACAAAAATGTCGATGTTTTTCGCAACCAGTTTCGCAGCAGTGGCTTCGTAGTCGGCCAGTTCAGCTTCGGTAATGGAAGTCGGTAAAGTTGTCCAACCTAAAAAATCGTTGCCTTTTCCGGTTTTTTCGAACAAAGCACGATTGTGATTCTCGATCTCCTGCTTGTATGAAGAAACCGAGTCTTTTGAAATAAAATCAAAAGTCTTATTAAAATTCAATGAAATCTTTTCCATTTTTAGTAAACTATAGGGTTTTATCTGAGGTTTTCAGTTAATAATCTGATCTCGATGGCGGGGGAAATGTTCTCGTACAAAATGTTGTAAACAGCTTCGGCAATGGGCATGTTCACGCGGAATTCCTCGTTGATTTCCTTAATTGACTTGGCGGCATAATATCCTTCGGCAACCATGTGCATTTCGAGCTGAGCCGAACGCACCGAATAGCCTTTGCCAATCATAGTCCCGAAAGTGCGGTTTCGCGAGAACTGCGAATAAGCGGTTACCAGCAAGTCGCCCAGATAGGCCGAACTTTTGATGTCGCGGGTTATTGGGTGGACTTTATCGACGAACCGTTTAATTTCCTGAATAGCATTGGCAATAAGTACTGCCTGAAAATTATCGCCGTAGCGCAATCCATGAACAATTCCGGAGGCAATGGCTACAATATTTTTCAGGACTGACGCATATTCGGTACCATAAATATCGTCGGAAACATGGGTGCGGATGTACGGACATTCGAGGCGGAAAGCAAAAGCACGTGCCTTTTTTACGTCGGGACAGGCAATTGTCAGATACGACAATCTTTCCAGAGCAACTTCCTCGGCATGGCACGGACCGGCAATGACTCCAATCCGTTCATAAGGAATATTGAAAAACTGGTGAAGGTATTGACCAACGATCAGATTGTCTTCCGGAACGATTCCTTTGATGGCTGAAACCACAAATTTTTGGTTTAAATCAACCGTGATATCCTTCATGGCGTCTTTCAGAAAGGCAGAAGGAATAGCCATGATAATTATTTCTGAATCGGCAACAGCTTCGTTAATGTCGGTACAGAAATTAATTCGGTTAACATCAAACTCAACACCCCTGAGGTAATTTGGATTGTGCTTGAATCGGTTAAAAAGTTCAATATTTTCGGGATTTCTGAAATACCAGTTGATACTTTCCACATTGTGCAAGAGAATTTTCGCCAATGCAGTAGCCCAACTTCCACTTCCGAGTATTGCTATTTTTGAGTTTGCAAACATTCAATTTCAGCTTCCTGGGTTATGCCAACCATTTATTTACATCATCCACCGAGGGGTTGACCAGACCCAGTTTATTTTTTTTGTTGAAACCACAAATGTCGTTAAAAAATTTACCTGCTTTAACTTCTTTCAATTCTTTAACTTTTTTTAACCCTATTTTCCTGATCACCTCAATCCACTCCTGCGGAATGCCCAATTCAAGGAATTTTTCATCCGGATCGGTGCTTTCAGCAGCCTTTTCAGGTTTCATTTGCGGGAAGAACAATACGTCCTGAATGGACAGGTTATTGGTCATAAACATCGTCAGACGGTCAATTCCAATACCCATTCCTGAAGTTGGCGGCATACCGTATTCCAGGGCACGAAGAAAATCCTGATCGATAAACATCGCTTCATCATCACCTTTTTCCGACAACTTCATCTGATCTTCAAAACGTTCGCGCTGATCAATCGGGTCGTTCAATTCTGAATATGCGTTGGCCAGTTCTTTTCCGTTCACCATCAGTTCGAAACGTTCGGTCAGTCCGGGAACAGAACGGTGTTTTTTAGTCAGCGGCGACATTTCAACCGGATAGTCGATAATGAAAGTTGGCTGAACGTAATGATGCTCACACTTTTCACCAAAAATTTCATCGATTAACTTGCCTTTGCCCATCGTTGGATCGACATCCAATCCAAGCTGTTTGCAGATTTCGCGTAATTCATCTTCCGATTTTCCGGCGATATCATAACCTGTATGCTCCTTAATGGCTTCGTACATAGTCACCCGTTTGAACGGACGTTGGTATTCAATTTCAACATCGCCCAGCTGAACTTTGGTTGTTCCGTGCAGCGCAATAGCTACCCGCTCCAGCATTTCTTCAGTAAATTCCATCATCCATTTGTAGTCTTTGTAGGCTACATAAATTTCCATCACGGTAAATTCAGGATTGTGGGTGCGGTCCATCCCTTCGTTTCGGAAGTCTTTGGCAAACTCGTAAACTCCATCGAAACCACCAACAATCAGGCGTTTCAGGTAAAGTTCGTTGGCAATACGAAGGTAAAGCGGAATATTTAAGGCATTGTGGTGCGTAATAAACGGACGCGCTGCAGCACCGCCCGGAATCGATTGCAGAATTGGAGTCTCCACTTCAAGGTAACCCTGTTCGTTGAAGAACTCGCGCATGGTATTGATAATTTTTGTCCGTTTCAGGAACGTATCTTTCACCTGCGGGTTGACAATGAGGTCGACATAGCGCTGGCGATAACGAAATTCGGCATCGGTCACCGCGTCAAAGGTTTGGCCATCTTTTTCCTTAACCACGGGGAGCGGACGAAGCGATTTGCTCAGCACCGTGAATTCCTTGACATGAATGGTCAATTCGCCCATTTGGGTAATGAAAGCATATCCCTTTACGCCAATAATATCTCCAATATCGAGTAATTTTTTGAAGACTTCGTTGTACAGGTCTTTGTTTTCGTCGGGACAAATTTCATCGCGGTTAACGTAAACCTGAATGCGACCTGATGCGTCCTGAATTTCAGCAAACGAAGCTTTACCCATAATTCGTCGGCTCATTACACGGCCGGCCAAAATAACATCCTGATAGTTATTGATTTCGGGATTAAAATTGTCTTTGATTTCTTTGGTGGAAACATTCACCGGATATTGGGCGGCAGGAAAAGGATCAATTCCCAGTTCCTTCATTTTCTGCAGGGAGTTTCTTCTGATAACTTCCTGTTCGCTTAATTCAGATATGCTCATCGCTTTTAGAACTATTAAAAAAAATGGAAAAATTTCCGGCAAAGATAACAAACTATTGGATAATCGATGTTTTGCAATTGCTCAGATTCACAAATGCCTGACCATCTGAAAATATAAAAAACTTATTCACAATGCTAAGGTTTTGAGAAGTTGAGCCTTAGTTAATAGAAATGCTTTTTTTATTAACAAAATATGTCTGAATGCCGGTTATTTACTTTCTATATCTGAGTTCATTTTTTATCTTTGAGAAATTTTTGTGCAAAAATTGGTCTGGAGTAAGCGAATGGATAAGGTCTGGAATATCAAAAAAGAAGGCGATATAAACATTATAAAACATTTGTCGGTAGCGCTGAATGTAGATATGGTTATTGCCAACCTTTTGGCACAGCGGGGTGTTTCCTCGTATGCTGAAGCCCAGTCTTTTTTTCGCCCCAAACTGACCGATCTTCATGATCCATTTCTGATGAAAGATATGGACAAGGCTGTGGAGCGCTTAGAACGCGCTATCGATAATCAGGAGAAAGTTTTGATTTACGGTGATTACGACGTTGACGGTACCACTTCAGTAGCCATGATGTATCAATTTTTGCGCAGCCGTTTGAAAAATCTGGATTACTACATTCCCGATCGGTATTCTGAAGGTTACGGTATTTCGAAAGCCAGTATTCTTTATGCTGCCGAACAAAAAATAAGCCTTGTTATTGTACTCGATTGTGGAATTAAAGCAGTTGAGAAAATAAAAATGGCTAAAGACCTGGGCATTGATTTCATTATCTGCGATCACCACAATCCTGATGATCAGATTCCGGACGCTATCGCTGTCCTCGATCCCAAACGGCTCGATTGCAATTATCCATATAAAGAGCTTTCGGGCTGTGGAGTAGGGTTTAAGTTACTTCAGGCATTCTCAAAGAAAAATAATATCCCTTTTGCGGAGTTGGCCGATTTGCTCGATCTTTTGGTTGTGAGTATAGCTTCTGATATTGTTCCCGTAACCGGAGAAAACCGGGTGCTAGCTCATTACGGATTGAAGAAACTCAATACTTCGCCGGGTATCGGACTAAAAACAATTATGCGTTTTTCGGGAATTAATTCTGAGGACATTTCCATTAGCGACATTGTTTTTAAAATTGGTCCAAGGCTGAATGCTTCCGGGCGGATTGAACATGGGAAAAAATCGGTGGCAATTATGACAGCCACCAATGACGAAGAAGCTTTGCTGCTTGGCGATGAGATTAATTCATACAACGAGATACGAAAAACCCTTGATCGCGATATTACGCAGGAAGCACTGGAAATGATCATTCGCGATCCGGAGCACGATTCAAGAAATTCCACCGTATTGTATAATCGCGACTGGCACAAAGGAGTGGTTGGGATTGTGGCATCACGACTGACTGAACATTTCTATCGTCCGACGGTGGTTTTAACCGAATCAAATGGTTTGGCAACAGGTTCAGCCCGATCAGTGCGCGATTTCGATTTGTACGAGGCCATTGGCGCATGCAGTGATCTGCTCGAATCGTACGGAGGGCACATGTATGCCGCTGGTCTGACGATGAAGATTGAGAACATCTACGAATTCTCACGACGGTTTGAGGAGATTGTGACCCGGCAGATTACCAATCAGCAGCAAACTGAATCGATTGAGGCCGATGCAAAAATTTACCTTTCAGATATTACACCCAAGTTTTACCGCATATTAAAGCAATTCGCACCTTTTGGACCGCATAACATGATGCCGGTTTTTATTACAGAGAATGTGCTTGACAGCGGAACCAGCCGGCCGGTTGGAAAAAACTCGGAACACCTCAAGCTTGACTTGATTGAGCCGACCAGTAATTCTTCACAGTTTTCAGGAATAGCCTTCAATCAGGCGCATCACTTTGAGGCAATAAGTCAGGGAATGCCTTTTGATGTTTGTTATTCCATCGCCGAAAATGAGTTCAGGGGCAAAACCAGCCTCCAATTATATATTCGCGATATCAAGACAAGAGCTTACTAACTTCAGTTTGCTTGAATTCCTATTTGTTTTCTGTTTCTAAAGTTTTGCTGAAAGCCTGATGCTTCAGGTCAGTTAGTATTCATAAAAAGGCCTGCTCCCGATGGCTTTTGTCCATCCAAAGCAGGCCCGCTATATTCCTTCCTAGTTTGTTAGGCTTCTTTATTCATGATGTTGAGTTTGCTGAACATCCAGAAAACGAGTGACAGAACAACACCTACAATGGCAGCAAATGCCATTCCTTTAAGCTGAACCGATCCGATATTTATGCTGGCTCCGCTAACTCCAACTACAAAAGTAACCGCACCAAGAACCATGTTGCTGTTTTTGCTGAAATCAACTTTCTGCTCAACGAACATGCGGAATCCCTGAACAGCGATTACTCCGTATAACAGCATGGTAACTCCGCCCATAACTGCATCAGGAATGGTTGAAATTGCGGCTGAAACCTTTCCGATGAGTGAGAAGGCAGTGGCAAGAACAGCTGCTCCACGAATAATCCAAACCGAATAAACCCGTGTAATTGCCATTACTCCAATATTTTCGCCATAGGTTGTGTTGGGTGGTGAGCCTGCAAAGCCAGAAATAACGTTGCTAATACCATCGCCAAGTAATGAACGGTGTAAGCCCGGTTTTTCCATTAAATCTGATTCGGTAATTTTCCCGGTTACGATCAGGTGACTGATGTGCTCAGCTAATACAACAATACAGGCCGGAGCAATAATTAAAACAGCATTCATATCAAAAACCGGAGTTGAAAATTTTGGAAGAGCAAACCAACTTGCTTCGGCAATTCTTGCAGTGTCCACCATTCCCATTGCAAAAGCCAGAATGTATCCTGCAACAACAGAGAACAAAATCGGGATGACCTGCATAAATCCTTTAAATAATACAGATCCCACAATGCCGACTATGAGGGTGAACATGGAAACGATAACTACATTGGTGTTCATCACGAAGGGTTGAACTGTTTGACCGGCATTGGTTGGCCAGGGAGCTAAACCTGCTTGTTGGGCAGCAACCGGAGCCAGTTCGAGACCGATAATGGCAACCACCGCGCCCATTACAGCCGGCGGCATAACGATATCAATCCATTTAATGCCCCAGAATTTGACTACAAATGAAATCAGGATAAAGAATAATCCGAAGAAAATAAATCCCGACTGAGCATGAGCAAAGCCCCCGTATGATCCAATAATCAATAGTACCGGCGCAATAAATGCGAAACTTGATCCGAGGTAAGCAGGAATTCCTCCTTTGGTTACCCAGGTGTAAATTAAAGTTCCGATACCGTTCATAAGAAGGGCAATTGCCGGATCAATTTTGAAAATGATGGGAACCAGAATTGTTGCACCAAACATGGCTGTCAGGTGTTGAATACTGAGGGGCAGGCTCTCTAAAACAGGTAGTTTCTCGTGGATACCGATAATTCGTCTCGCCATGGGTTGTTCTCCTTTGATTTAAGATTAGTAATAGTTTGGATTTGGAATTTTTAAAACCGGATGAAATTAACAATTGTTTTGAAATCAGATTAGAATGCCCGGATTTAGATATTCACAAAATATGTTAGTAAAGTTAGATGTTGAGATCTCTTCTCTGAGATCTCTAACTTCGAATCTCAGATTAGATGATTAAGTTGGTGAAAAAAAATATATAGTTGTTGGATAGGGATTTAGGGAAGCTAATGAGTAGAAAGAAACGAAATATGACTTACAAATAATTGAAGATTCTCTTTTAGTTCTTTCTTCAAGTGGGTAAACGTCCTGTCGTATTAAATGAGAAAGCCCCGCCATCCTTCCGGACGACAAGGGCTTTTCTTTGACTTATGAACCTATTTCTAATAGTCTGGGTACGACTCAAAGTCGAACTCAGACTAGCACTCTATGTTATAATTATACTCCCAATTTATTCCTCCTGATTTGCTCTGCAGAAGTAAAGTTGTTTTTCACCACATGGCCTTTCAGTGGCAGGATTTTTTCGTGGATGGCGTCGATGATCCAATCGGCACAAGGGAAGAACGAATCTTCCAACTCGTAAGCCGGGGTGATCCAGTTGCGTGAACCTACTACTACCGGTGGAGCGTCCAGATCGTCGAAGGCCAGTTCCGAAATCGTTTGAGCCATTTCTTTCATGAATGATCCACGCGATGATGCATCTCCCGAAATCACAATGCGGCCGGTCTTTTTCAACGAAGCCAACACCGGCTCGTAATTAAATGGCACCAAACTGCGGGCGTCAATTACTTCTGCAGAAATGCCGTATTTTTCCTGAAGTTTGTCGGCAGCTTCGATGGCGCGGTACAAAGTGGCGCCAA
>CAYRBM010000123.1:0-15677 GCA_964422425.1 uncultured Odoribacter sp. | reverse complement strand
CTTATGAACGAAGATCCTCATTTGACTGATGTTGTAGCCCGTTCGTATGAAGGGGTCTGGAATCTTTTCGAAAACTATGGCGAAAACGGGGGATGGCAGGAAGGACGCGGATATTGGAGTATGCAAATGGAGCACAGCACCTATTTTATGGAAGCGCTGAAACGTGCAACTTCAGGAAAAGTAAACTTATTCAGGCACGAAAAAATACGTTCGCACCCCTGCGATTTTGCCTTATTCGGTTTAACTGCCGGATTTGGCGACAGTCAGGGAGAAGCTGTTGGCAACAGCTTCATGATCAATAAGCTGGTTGCTGAAACCGGTTCGACCGACGCCGCCTGGTATCGCCAGAATTTTATCCAATCGGATGATGCAATATTCGATCTGATCTGGCCTGTTCCAAATGTTGAAGCAAAGGAACCTACGGAGTTTTCAGTACATTTTAAAGGTATCGACTGGGCAGCCATGCGAAAAAACTTTCAGCCTGAAAATATTACGATCGCGTGTAAAGCAGGCATGAATGACGATCCGCATCACGGGCATCTGGATTGCGGGACTTTTAATCTTAGCTGGATGGGTCAAAACTTTATTGGCGAGTTAAAAGGAGCTGGTTACGATGAAAAATACTTTGGCGAAATGCGATGGGAATACCCCAAAGCATCGAGCAAAGGGCACAATGTGGTGATGGTCAATGGCGAGGAACAAGCAGAAGCAAAATACAAAGATCAACCGTGGAAAGAAGGAATTGGCGGGAAAATACTGGATTTTCAAACCAACAAGAGCTGGGATTTTGTGAAGATGGATCCAACAAATGCTTATCCGGGCAAAGAACTGAAACAGTGGAACCGCTGGATCATATTGGACAAAGAGAACAATTTCACCATTATTTTCGATAAGGTAAACTGCGCCAAAGATGCTGAGATCGAAGTCCGGTTTCAGCCGGGAGTTGATTTTGCGGTTAATAACCAGCAACTACTACTTCAGTCAGGCAATTCAAAAATGGATATGATTCCGGTTGGAAATGTGGCCACGCAATTGAAAACAGGTCGGTTGCCCAAAATTTCGTTGCGGGTGAGTGAAGCCATCGACTGGCATAATTACTTTAGCATGGTTGCCAAAGCCAAATCTGGTGATAACTTTATCGGAACTGTTTTCATTCCGGTTAAGGGACTGAACCCAAAGGTTGAACTTGCTGAAGTTGGCGGCACTCAACAATTGACTTGTCATCTCAATGGTGAAGTTGTGAAATATATGATTTCAGAAAATAAAGTAACCCGGATAGTAAAATGAACAAACTAATTGCATCACTCGGAATTGCGGCCCAACTTGGATTGAACCTGACGCAACCTGCTGCCCAGGATAAAAAGATGAATGTTCTTTTTATTGCTGTTGACGATTTGAAACCCGTTTTAGGTTGCTATGGTGATAAACTCGTTAAAACTCCAAACATTGACCGGCTGGCTGCACACGGAACTGTTTTTCTTCAAAATCACTGTCAGCAAGCGGTTTGCGGACCAACGCGTGCCAGTTTGATGACCGGAATGCGGCCCGATTACACCAAAGTTTGGGACCTGAAAACCCGGATGCGCGATGTAAATCCCGCCATTTTAAGTTTACCGCAATTCCTGATTAGTCTGGGCTATTCAACCCAGGGTATCGGAAAAATTTACGATCCGCGCTGTGTTGACGATGATTTGGATCAGCCTTCATGGAGTGTGCCGTATTACCGGAAATCGGATAAATACATTTCAGCAAAAACCGGTAAGCCCGAAGGTCAGTTTCAGCATCCCGAAACAAAGGCGCTGGTCAGAAAATACACTGCCGAAGCTGAAGCCAAAGGGTTGAAAGGGAAAGACCTGAACGATTATGTCGGAAAATACATCAAACCTTCGGTTGAGTGCCTTAATGTTCCGGATAATGCTTACAACGATGGTGCCAATGCTTTACACGCCAAAGCTATTTTGTCCGGATTGTCGAAACAGGACAAGCCATTTTTCTTTGCAGTGGGTTTCAGCAAACCACATTTGCCGTTTGTAGCGCCCAAAAAGTACTGGGATTTGTACAAGCGCGATCAAATGCCGTTGGCTGCATTTCAGCAAAAAGCCAAAAACGGACCCGATCTGGCTTATCACACTGCCGCAGAGCTGTATTCCTATTCCGATATTCCGCCAATTTCATCATTTTCAGATCAAAAACCAGGGCTCGACCTGCCGCTTGAAAAACAGAAAGAACTGATTCACGGGTATTATGCTGCAACTTCCTATACCGATGCGCAGATCGGAATTCTTTTAAATGCGCTCGATTCGCTGGGCTTATCGAACAATACCATCGTTGTTCTTTGGGGCGATCATGGCTGGCATTTGGGCGACCACAACCTGTGGTGTAAACACACCAATTTTGAGCAGGCAACTCATGCGCCACTGCTGATTTCAGCTCCCGGAATAAAACCTTCGAAAACGAAATCGCCTTCCGAATTCATTGATATTTTCCCAACCCTTTGCGAATTAACTGGAGTGGCTGTTCCCGGTCATTTGCATGGGAAAAGCCTTGTTCCGATGATGAAAGATCCAAACGCTTCGGTAAAGGACTTTGCGGTGAGTCAGTATCCGCGCACCCGCAATAAACTGGATACCGAACGATTAGGATGGTCCGACGGGCAATTCATGGGATATTCCATACGGACGACGCAGTACCGATACACCATTTGGCTGAAGAATAATTTCAGGAGCAATCAACCTTTCAGCAAAGATTTGGTGGTTGCCAGCGAATTGTACGACTACGAGAAAGACCCCAACGAAACGATCAATGTAGTCGATGAAAAAGAGTATGCAGCAGTTTCAAAAGAAATGCACCGCAAAATGGTCGGTTTTTTGAAATCACAGGAAAACTAAATCAAACCAATAAACATGAATCGAACACCATTTAAACTTATCGCAATTCTGGCTTTTTGTCTGCTCTGTATGGCGGCAAAAGAAAACAAAGTCAAAAATATGCTGGTCATTGGCGACTCTATTTCCATTGGCTATACGCCTTTTCTGGAAAAATCACTGGCTCCGGATGTTGTAGTAGCTCATAATCCCGGCAACGGCGGATCAACCGTCAGGGGTGTTGAAAATATTGAAAAGTGGCTGGATAACCGGCAGTGGGACGTCATCCTCTTTAATTTTGGATTGCATGATTTGGTACACAAAGATCAGGAAAACAAGTACGACGTGGTAAACGGAAAAATTTCGGTTTCGCTGGAAGAATACCGGAAAAACTTGGAAATCATTGTTGCCAAATTGCGGGAAACCACCGCTGAACTTTATTTTGTGACAACCACCGTTGTTCCTGAAAATTCACCCGGACGAAAAGTGGAAGATCCTGCAAAATACAATGCGGTTGCGCTTGAAGTGATGAAGAAAAGCGGAATCGAAGTGATCGATTTGTACACTGCGTCGCTGACCATTCATCCTCAAAATTCAAAACCCGGCAACGTGCATTACACTCCGGAAGGATACGGGCAACTTGCATCGTATATCATCAACGAATTAAGACCATCGATTCGGTAGTTTAATTGGAAGAAACCTTAGAATTTATGACTATGAAGAAAACCAATATAGGATGGATTGCTTTGGTAACCATCTTCTTTTCCTTTGATTCATCTGCACAAAAACAGCTTCTTGAGTTATGGTATAACCGCCCGGCGCAGGTTTGGGAAGAAGCTCTGCCGCTGGGAAACGGAACGACTGGAGCAATGGTTTATGGCGGCATCAGGGCTGAAAAATTTTCGTTAAACGATCATACTTTGTGGTCGGGTTTTCCCAATCCGGGGAACAAGGAAAAAGGACCTGAAATACTGACCAGGGTGCGCGAAGCCATTTTTGCCGGCGATTATGAAAAGGCCGCCACGCTCTGGAAAGGGATGCATGGACCTTATTCAGCGCGCTATTTGCCGCTGGGCGATCTGGTTCTCAACTTCAATTTTGCAGATACATTGGTGAATAACTATTCGCGGAAATTAGACCTGCGGAAAGCAATTTCAATGGTGGATTTCAGTAAGGAAGGAGTGAACTACCGGCGCGAATCGTTTATCAGCTTTCCCGATCAGGCAATGGTCGTGAAGCTGTCGGCATCGCAACGCGGAAAAATTTCGTTCGATGCTTTGCTGTCGTCTCCGCTTCGTTACACGGTTACGGTAAAAGAACCGGGTTATCTGATCCTGAAAGGCAAGGCTCCGAAACATGTGGCTCATCGAAATACCGAGCCGCAGCAAGTGGTGTACGACGACAACGAAGGAATGACATTCGAAATTCACCTGAAATTGCTGACGAAGGGCGGACAACTGGTTTCGAATGGCCATTCCATTGGCATAAAAAATGCTGACGAAGTAGTGCTTTTACTCACCGAAGCCACCAGTTTCAACGGATTCGGCAAATCGCCCGGACAGGAAGGTAAAAATCCGGAAGAGATCGCTTCGAAAAAGATGGCATCAGCTTCGGCTTTTACTTATCCTGAATTATTGAAACGCCACCTTCAGGATTATCAGAACCTGTTTAATCGGGTTGAATTGACTCTGGGCGCTTCATCGGAGCCGATTCCTACCGACGAACGAATGCTGCGGTATAATCAGGGAGGCGCCGACAATGGTTTGGTGGCGCTTTATTTTCAGTATGGCCGTTACCTGATGATTGCTTCGTCGCGCCCCGGAACACCGCCATCCAATTTGCAGGGAATCTGGAACCCGCATGTTCAGCCGCCTTGGGGAAGTAACTACACCATTAACATTAATACCCAGATGAATTATTGGCCAGCCGAAATAACCAACCTTTCGGAATGCCATGAACCGTTGTTTGATTTTATCGAAGATTTGGCAGTGAACGGAGCACAAACGGCGAAAATGAACTACGGAATCGAATCGGGATGGGCGGCGCATCACAATTCCGACATTTGGGCCAAAACGTCTCCAACAGGTGGCGAAGACTGGGACCCCCGGGGAGCGCCGCGCTGGTCGGCCTGGCCCATGGGTGGTGCCTGGCTGTGTCAGCATTTATGGGAACATTATCAATACACCGGCGATCTGGTTTTCCTGGAAAAGAAAGCATGGCCACTGATGAAAGGTGCCGCCGAATATTTGCTGAACTGGCTGGTTGAAGATCAAAACGGCTGGTTGGTAAGCAACCCCGCCACCTCGCCCGAAAATGTGTTTAAAATTGATGGCAAAACCTATGAAATATCCATGGCTTCAACGATGGACATGTCCATTATTCGCGAGCACCTGATCAATTGTTTGCAGGCAGCGCGTGCATTGAATACCGATCGGGAGTTTGTCGGCCGCATTGAAAAAGCTTTGCTGAAACTTTATCCGTTTCACGTCGGTCGGTACGGCCAGTTGCAGGAGTGGTTCAACGATGTTGACGATCCGAAAGATACGCACCGGCACATTTCGCACCTGTTCAGTCTGTATCCGGGTAATCAGATTACTCCGGAATTGACGCCCGAACTGGCCAAAGCCGCCAAACAAACACTGATTCACCGCGGTGATGTGAGCACAGGCTGGTCGATGGCATGGAAAGTCAATTGGTGGGCACGGCTGAAAGACGGCGACCATGCGCTGAAAATTTTGAAAGACGGACTGAAATACATTGGCTCGAAGACCGAAACAATGGGTGGTGGCGGTTCTTATGCCAACTTGTTTTGCGCACATCCTCCTTTCCAGATCGACGGAAACTTTGGCGGCACAGCAGGCATTGCCGAAATGCTGATGCAAAGCCACGAAGGATATATTCACCTGCTTCCGGCGTTACCTCAGGAATGGCCTTCCGGCGAAATTAAAGGACTGGTAGCCCGCGGCGGATTTGTGATTGATCTGAAATGGAACGACGGAAAACTTACCGATGCCACTATTTTTTGCAAAGTAGGAGGAAAGTGCCGCATCAAAGTGGAAGGAACGCCGAAATGTAAAGAAGCTGTTTGGAAAGAGGCTTCAGGAAAAAACAGTAATCCGTTGCAACAACCGCCTGCTGAAGTCACTTTCGTGAACAACTCGAAAACGGCTCCGGTTGAACTTCTTGTTCCCCAGGGAAAAGTTTACGAGATGCAGACTGTTGCCGGTAAAACCTATCACCTGAAAATAAACTAACTATAACCAAATACATCATGAAAAAATTGATTTCTGTTCTTTTGATTCTCCAAACTATGCTGGTGTTTGCACAAAGCAAAAAACCAGTGTATAAACTCAGTTCTCCGGACAAAAAAATAACCGTAACATTAACCAGCAAAGCGGATAACGTTGATGGAAAAAGCGTTGAAAGACTGATTTATTCAGCAAGTTTTGATGGAAAGCAAGCCATTCAGCCATCGGTGTTGGGAATTGCCCGCGACGACCAGTCATTTGCCGAAAACCTGACGCTGTTGTCAGCATCCAAAATCAGGAAGATTGATGAAGATTTCACTTTAAAGGCAGGCAAAAAACTCAGTATTCATCATCAGGCCAACGAGCAGGTCTTTAGTTTCAGGAATGAAAATCAGGCGGTTGTTGAACTGGTTTTCAGAGTGGCCAACGACGGTCTGGCCTTTCGGTATCGTTTCCCGGAGAAAGGTAGCGAGTTACGGAAAATTGTTCACGAAGAAACCACATTTTCCGTGCCTGTCAATGGAAAAGCGTTTATCCATCCTTACGATTTGAACAGCCGCCAGAAGCCCAGTTACGAAATTTACTGTGAGTGTGATATCCCGGTCGGGGCTGAATCGCCCAACAAGGCTGGCTGGGCCTATCCCATGCTGTTTAATACCAACGGACTTTGGATGATGATTACCGAAGCCGTGATGGACGGAAGTTATTGCGGCACTCATGTCAGGGTTAATTCGGATAAAAGTTACCGGGTCGTTTTTGCCGAGAAGGAAGAAGCGATAATTCCTGACGATCCCGAGCCGATTGTTCAGCTTCCGTGGGCTAGTCCGTGGCGGGTGATTGTGATGGGCGAGACGTTGAATACCGTGGTTGAAACGAATTTGGTTCAAAGTGTCAATGAATCTTGTGTGCTCAGCGACACTTCATGGATCAAACCGGGAAGGTCGAGCTGGAGCTGGTGGTCGGAAGGCGGCAGTCCTCGTAGCTACGAAAAACAAATTAAATACGTCGATTTTAGCGCCGAAATGGGCTGGGAATACATGCTGATTGATGCCGGATGGCCTGAAATGAAGGATGGTTCGGTGGAAGATGTGGTGAAATATGCCAATCAAAAAGGAGTGGGGGTTTGGTTGTGGTACCACTCCGGAAGTGGAATGCCGAAAGAGCCTTTGACGGTTCGCAATGTAATGTCAGACCCCGTTGAACGCAAGAAAGAACTGGCCAAAATTCAAAAATGGGGAGTGAAGGGCGTAAAGGTTGACTTTTTTGACACCGATAAACAGGGCGTTGTTAAGCTTTTCAAAGAAATTTTGCAGGATGCGGCCGATCACCACATTCTGGTTAATTTTCATGGAGCGTCGCTGCCCCGCGGCATGGAGCGTACTTATCCCAACCTGATGACAACCGAAGCCATTCGCGGAGCCGAAGGTTTTGGGCAGCAACCTCGCTGCGACCAGGCGGCCTGGCACCATTCAGTGATTCCGTTTACCCGCAATGTGATTGGTTCGATGGATTATACGCCGGTAACTTTCTCAAATAAAATCAGGCAAGGTGTAGAGGCGTTCCGAAAAACGACCATGACTCACCAATTGGCACTGGCTGTGGTGTTTGAATCGGGCGTTCAAAACTTTGCCGACAAGGCCGAAGCCTATCGTGCACTTCCGGAGAAACCGCTAAACTTCATGAAATCGGTACCTGTAGCATGGGATGAAACGCGCCTGGTAGCCGGCTATCCCGGCGATTTCGTGGTAATGGCCCGCCGCTCGGGGAAAAACTGGTATTTGGCCGGAATTAACGGAAAAGCCGAAGCCCGCGAAATTAGTTTCAATCTTCCTTTTGCCCGGAAGGTGGCCAAAATCGATTGCATTACTGACGGAACCGACCTGAACAGCTTTGGGTACGAAACTATTACTCCGGACAGCAAAAATACCTTTACAATCAAATTGGCCGGAAATGGCGGATTTGTGACTGTTTTTTGATTCTTTTCAGGAATCGCCAAAGAAGTGGTTGGATGAATATAAAAATGGCTCTTCATTAATTTGAAGAGCCATTGTATTTATATTCGTTTGCATATAGTTGCATTAACCGTTGACACAAACACCGGTTCCGCCTCCCTGTCCTTTTTGGCCATTTCCTCCTTTGTTGGCATTTCCTTTTCCGTTACCTGAATTTCCTTTACCCTTTCCTTTTCCATTGCTGTTTCCATTTCCATTCATTGTTCCCTTCCCGTTTCCAGTTTCCATGGGCGAGCTGATAATGGCCGTAAAATCTTCAGCGCTCAAAATTTTAGGAACGTAGGTTGCCTGGTAGGTTTTAAGTGTTGCAACGAAAGCCCTCAGATGGTTACGCGAGCCACGTAAAAGATTACCGTAAACCTGAAGCAAAGCACTGTTTGTTGTGGAGGCCATCAGTTTTTCAAGGTCTGCAATATCGTATTCTTCAATATAGGCGCCAGTTTTCAAGGCATCGACAACTGAAACGGATCCGGCTTGAACCAATTGAGTATAAAGACCGGCAATTGCGGTGTTGGTAAATGTTCCGGCAACTCCCGTTGAAGGATCGGTTAGCTTGTAATTGGTTATAAGAATTCCAACAGCGTTGTAGTGATTCGTTTCGCTGGCTAAAATGTTGTCGAAAATCGGGAGATCATACTTCGCTCCAAAAACGGCATAAACATCGTGCGCCATTTTTTCTTCTTCACGCATCAGCAGAATTCCTGCGTCTTCGCCGGTAACCAGAACCGGAAATTCTGTGATTGGCCCGAGCGCGGCTGATTTCAGGTCGTCTTCCCCGAATAACTGATTATCAACTGCCGGTGAGTTATTGCAGGCGGTTAAGCCCAGCGCTGCTGATGCCATAAGCATCATTCCGAAAAACATGTTTTTTGTTTTCATCTTATAGATATTTAAAGTACATAAAATCAGTTGATTAATTACGAACGGCGGCAGGTGCCTGTTCCTGAACCTTTTTTGTTGCCTTTGCCTTGTCCGTTGCCCGAACCATCTCTTTTTCCGCGCTGTGCGGCCGATTTATTGGTTCCATAATTGTCGCATACTCCGTCATTGTTGCTGTCAACAAAGTTGATTCCCGTGCATGTTCCGGTGCAGTTCCCGTTACCTCTCACCGGAGTTTGAGCGAATGCAACCGATGTTAAAGCCATTATGGCAACTCCTGTTAAAAAAATACGTGCTTTCATAATCTCTGTTTTTTTAATAATTAAACTTTTGGTTTTTGTTGCTTTAATTGTAATCTATTGATTTACTTTAAGATTATTCTCGTTTTTTATAGCTCATTCAGGTTTTGTAGGGGCAATAACTATCCCGCAAACCCCGAAAAGCGGCTTGAATCTGTATCGAATATTTAAATGATTAATTTATCTGTTGGGGCCCCGGCCTCGCATATATCCCGGCTGTGGTAGGTTAATCTGATTTTCTTTGGTTAACATCGATTGAAAAATCGTATACAGCTTTTCCTGCTGTTCGGGCGTACAGATTTTTTTCATATTCAGGTAAAACCGTGTGGTCACCTGTTTCAGTTCGCTATGATTATTACCTATTTCCTCAGCCAACCGATCGAGTTTTACGCTATCCGGACTTGATTTTCCAAGTTCGTCAACAATTTCTTTTCGTAAATCTGCAAGGTTCATTTCAATATCGCGGGCAGTTCGGTTGAAATTGCGGTTGATTTCGCGGAAACTCTCGATCTGGTTGTTGTCGAGGTTGAGCTGGTCGCGGAAAAAGCGGGTTCGTTGTTCTCCCGGAACAGTCGTTTGTCCCCCGGGTTTACTCTCTGTTGTTTGCTTTCCTTCATTGGCCCGGTGATAGTAAAACGAACCGATGGTCGAGAGATTAGTCGCGACCAGAATCACGATTATCCAAATCAGTGTTTTCGAATTTGTTTTCATCATTCTCCAAGTAAGAAGGTTTCAATTGGTTCGGCTCTAAAGTCATCCATCAGCATCAAATCATGGCTCTCGGCACGGTTCGCCGGCGGACCGGACGCTTTATCGCCAAAGTAAATTCCACTGATGATTCCCGCAACGAGCAGTGAAGAGAAGGCCAGCGACCGAATCCATTCGTTCGAACTGGCGACCGGGACAAATTTGCTGGTATTGGCATTCATCCGGGCCATCAACCGTGCCTCAAACCACGGAGAAATTTCCGGAGATTTTTCGTCCTCAATGATTTGAAGCTGAAGTTTCAGTTCTTCCAAAAAACTGCTACAACCGGCACAATCATCCAGATGCTTCCGGATGAATTCTGTCCGTTCGGCACTCAAGTCGCCGTCGAGAAAGAAAATCAGGTCGTTATGGATTTGTTTGCAGTTCATTATTTCGGATTTTAAAGGTTTGACACTTGTTGTTGAAAAAACTTGCGGTCAGATGCACTTTTTTTTATAGCAATCGTAAAGTTGTTCCTGTAAATTTTTCTTTGCCCGGTGAATCAGCGATTCAACCGACGACAGCGAAATTTCCATGACATCAGCAATTTGCTGGTAGGAGAGGTCTTCATATTTATTCAGCGTAAACGCGATCCGTTGTTTTTCCGGAAGTTTGTCGATCGCTTGATGGAGCATTTTACTTCGTTGTTGTGATATAAGATCGTGGTCAGCTTCATCTGTTTTTTCGGCGGCGAATTCCCGATCCTTGTTTCGGCCTCCGGTTAAGGTTTCTTCCAGGCTTTGCCAGAAGCTTTTGGTCCGTTTATTCCTTACCCAGTTTATCGAGCGATTCACCGCAATGCGGTATAGCCAGGTCGATAAACGGGCGTCACCCCTGAAATTTCCGGCATTGCGAAAAACTTCGATGAACACGTCCTGCGCCAAATCTTCGGCATCGGGCAAGCTGTGAACAATACCAAAGCAGGTATTGATAACCATTTTGCTGTACGAAGCGATTAACAAGCGAAATGCCTGCTGATCGCCGAGTTGAATGCCTTTTATTAGTTCGGATTCGTCCATCCTGAAAGTTTTCTGCTGATTCGTTTAGGTGATTGGACACCTAAAGATCAGAAAACTTGCGCAGACTGGTAAAAAAAACGAAAAATAAAAACGGTGAAATTACTGATGACGCCGACCTGAACAGCTTTGGGTACGAAACCATTATTCCGGACAGCAAAAATACCTTTACGATCAAATTGGCCGGAAATGGCGGATTTGTGACTGTTTTCTAGCCAATTATAAAGTACATTGTCCTAAAAAAAGGATCGCACGTTGATTGTGCGATCCTTTTTTATAATTATCTGAATGCTTTGACAATTTTAATTTTCGGTCAGCGCTCTTTGTCTTACCACTTCATAGGCCAGCAATCCGGCAGCCACAGAAACATTCAGTGACTCAATTTTGCCCAGAATCGGAATTTTTACCTGTTCGTCGGCCAAAGCCAGCAGCCGGGGATCGATTCCTGTGTCTTCCGAACCCATGATAATGGCAATCGGGCCCAATAAGTTACTGTTGGTATAAACAGAGGTGGCTTTTTCGGTTGCGGCAACCAGTTTAAGGCCTGAATCTTTCAGGAACGAAATGGTTTCTTTCAGGCTGCGGGTACGGCAAACAGGCACAATATGAAGGGCTCCGGCAGAAGTTTTCACGGCATCTGCGTTGATCCGTGCCGAGCCTTTATCCGGAATAACAATGGCATCTACTCCGGCACATTCGGCTGAGCGGACGATGGCGCCAAAGTTGCGCACGTCGGTCACCTGATCGAGCACCAGCACAAACGGGGTTTTGCCGTCTTCGTAAAGGGTTGGAATGATGTCTTCGATGCGTTGCAATGCCACCGGCGAAACAAATGCCAGCACGCCCTGATGATTTTTGCGCGAGATTCGGTTGATCTTTTCAATCGGAACATACTGAAACGGTACCTGATGAATGCGGATCAAATCAAACATTTCCTTGAATAAGTCGCCAACCAGACCTTTCTTGATCAGCACTTTGTCTATTTCTTTTCCGGCCTGAATGGCCTCGATGACTGCCCGGATGCCAAAGATTAAATCGTCGGCTGGTTTGTTTTCGCGTTGAAACATTAGCGATGTCTTAATTATTATTGATGAATTATGCCTAAAATGCGGCTAGCTGCCAGCAACTAGCTGCTAGAGGCTAGTTTTTACCACGTTTTCTTTTTAACTGTTTCTTCCAACTCTTCCTGAAGAAGTTCCCATTCGTACATTTTCTGTTCGAGTTCTTTCTTCAGGCGATCGTATTTTTTAAAAATTTCAGGATCGGAACCATCCGCATTTTCCAGAACTTTGTCCATTTCGGCAATTTTTCCTTCCAAAGCATTGATTTCCTGCTCTGTCTTTTCCACGCTTTTTTCGAGGCGACTGATGTTTTTGTTGATTTCCTTTCGTTCCTCGAAACTCAGCTTATCCGAATCGTCAACTTTCTGAACTTCAATTTTCTGAGCCAAAGGTACTTCCTTTTTTTCCAATTCCTTCATGCTGTCCATTTTCTTCTTCAGCAGGAAATCGTAGATGCCTCCCAGGTGTTGTTTCACCTTTTTATCGCGAAACTCATACACGCAGTTCACCAGCCCGTCAAGGAATTCGCGGTCGTGCGATACTACAATCACGGTTCCGTCGTAATCGACCAATGCCTGTTTTAAGATTTCTTTGGAGCGAATATCAAGGTGGTTGGTCGGCTCATCGAGAACTAACAGATTCACTGGCTCAAGCATCAGCTTGATCATAGCCAGACGCGAACGCTCGCCTCCGGAAAGTACTTTCACTTTCTTCTCCACATCGTCGCCCGAGAACATGAACCCACCCAAAATATTGCGGATTTTGGTGCGTATTTCGCCCACGGCAATGCGGTCGATGGTGTCGAAAACGGTCAGTTCTTCGTCGAGCAAATTGGCCTGGTTTTGGGCATAGTAGCCAATTTTTACATTGTGCCCCAGCTTACATTCGCCACCGTTGTATTCCAGCTCGTTCATGATGATGCGCGCCAGCGTCGTTTTTCCTTCGCCGTTTTTGCCTACAAAAGCAACTTTCTCACCTCGTTCAATGGTCACATCAATGGTGTCCAGAACATGTGTTTTTCCATAGCTTTTCGAAAGTTCCCTGATTTCGGCAACCACTGTTCCGGAGCGCAATGCAGGCGGAAATTTGATACGGAGCGCCGAGTTGTCTTCATCGTCCACCTCAATGCGTTCGAGGCGGTCCAATGCTTTGATGCGCGACTGAACCTGCACCGATTTGGTGGCTTTGTACCTGAACCGTTCGATGAACTTTTCGGTGTCCTCAATCATTTTTTGCTGATTGGTGTACGCCGCCATTTGCTGCTCGCGTAGTTCCTGCCGAAGCACGAGGTATTTCGAATAGTTTGCTTTGTAATCGTAAATGCGTCCAAGTGTGATTTCGATGGTGCGGTTGGTTACTGCATCGAGGAACGCGCGGTCGTGCGAAACCAGCACCACGGCTCCGTTGTAGGTTTTCAGGAAATCTTCGAGCCACTGAATCGACTCAATGTCGAGGTGATTGGTTGGCTCATCCAACAGGAAAACATCCGGTCGTTTCAGCAGGATTTTGGCCAGCTCAATGCGCATGCGCCAGCCTCCGCTGAATTCGGAAGTCTGCCTGGTAAAGTCACTGCGTTTAAAGCCAAGCCCGATGAGTGTGCGTTCAACTTCAGCCTCGAAATTGTTTCCGCCCAGCATGTGGAAACGATCATTGCATTCGGTCACATGGTCGAGCAGACGGTGGTATTCCGCCGACTCGTAATCGGTGCGAACGGCAATCTGGTGGTTGATATCTTCGATGCGCTGTTCGAGAGCCAGAATTTCTTCGAATGAAGTTACCGCTTCTTCAAATACCGTTCTCCCGTCGGTAACCAGCATGTGCTGTGGTAAATACCCCAAACGAACGTCGGATGGCACAGATACAACACCTTCGCTGGGCTGCTGATGCCCGGCCAGTATTTTCAGGAGCGTGGATTTGCCAGCTCCGTTTTTGCCCACCAGACCAATGCGGTCGCGCGGGCTTACCAACATCGAAATCCCTTTAAACAGGTCGAAGCCGCCAAAACTGACGACCAGTTGATCAACCGAAATCATAATGCTAAAATTGAGGCTGCAAAGATAGAAGAAACATCGGGAATGCCGAATGGCCTCATGTTTCTAATCACCTGCCTGTTTTCTCCCGACATCGAACCTTACGATTTTTCGAAGGCATAAACCACCCAGTTATTTTTTTCGTGGTAGTCCACTTCAATTAAACCAACCGATTCGGCCTGGTCTTTTACTTCGGGCATATCGTGGGTGTAAAATCCGCTCAGGTACAGTTTCCCTCCTGAATTCAACACACTTTCGTAGGTCGGAATGTCTCTCAGGATGACATTTTTATGAATGTTGGCAAAAATGATATCAAACGTTTCGTTGCCCAGCAGACTGGCATCGCCCAAACGGGCTTCGAGGTTTTCGATGTTGTTCAGCCGGGCATTTTCGACGGTGCTTTCGAACGACCATTTGTCGATGTCGATGGCCACAATTTGCCGGGCGCCTTTGAGCGAAGCCAGCATGCCGAGGATTCCGGTTCCGCAACCCATGTCGAGTACCGTTTTACCCTGAAGGTCCATATCGAGAATTTGTGCCGAAACGAGGCTGGTGGTTTCGTGGTTTCCGGTGCCAAAAGCCATTTTGGGTTCGATGACCAATTCGAACTCGGCCGGCTCAAAATCGGTATGAAATGGCGCCCTCACCAAAAAGCGATCGCCGATGAGTAGCGGTTTGAAATAGTTTTTCTCCCACACTTCGTTCCAGTTTTGGTCGGGAATCATTTCGTTTTCGAGGTGAACCGAAAAGGGCAGGGCAGCGGCAATGTCGCGGATGGGCTCCAGATCAACCGTTTCGCCGGGAATGTAGCCGAACACCTGTTCGCTGGTTTCGTCGAAACTTTCGAATTCGAGGTCGGAGAGGAGAGCCACCAGTATTTCGCGGTTTTCGGTCGTATCGGGGGTGAGCTTAAAGCTGATTTTGGTGTAATTCATAGCATTCCAAATTTCAAATTTCACATTTCAGGTTGAGTTTGCTGCGCCTTTAAATCGCAGCCTTCAAATGTAGCATAAAAAGAAAGACCAACCTTTGCAGATTGGCCGTTACGCTGGGGAATTGCATTTAAAATTTGTCGGTATTTTACAATTATGTAATAAGAAGTAAATAATGTCGAATTTATTTTTGACCTATAAACTGGACTCACCCCCTCGTCCCAATAAGCCGGAACTCTCCCCCTCTCTTTTTTTAGCTATTCATTATACACAAGTTGATGACAGCATTTCTTCCGGCCCGAAAGGCCAAAATATCATAGCCCAGGGCAGAGTTTCGGAAGGAACGAACCGAAACGCCGCCCTGGGTAAAGAGGTTGCAGAAGAAAAACCGTCCGTGAGAATACGATGAACAAAGCAAATAATTCTTTTCGGACGGAATTGAGTTGACGAAATCCGCGAAGCGAATTGTAAAATATAATTTCTCGGAAAAATAGGATCATCCATTTCGTCCGAAATAAGATTTTCTCCTTTATGAACGTTTTCCCGCGGACGATTTTCATGTCCGTCTTCCAAACCCAGGGCGCCACTC
>CAYRBM010000122.1:0-15786 GCA_964422425.1 uncultured Odoribacter sp. | reverse complement strand
CTGAAAAGCGATACCATTTGGTTTTGCGGCGAATGCCTTTCGTGCAAAACCCGCTGCCCGAGAGGCAATACGCCCGGTTATATCATTCAGGCACTTCGGGCTTTATCCATCGAAACCGGTTTTTTTACCGAGAGTAAGCAAGGGCAAAAGCAATTGGCCATTAAACGTACCGTTGGCGAGCATATCCTGAAATATGGTTATTGTGTTTACATCGACGAGGTAAATACCGAAATGTATCCCGAACAAGGCCCTGTTTGGGATTGGCTGAAACAAAACCGCAAGGAAGTTCTTGAGCGTTTAGGAACAAGTTATCAAAAAGACCAAGGTGGTACTTTGCGCCAAATACCCGAAGAGTCGCTTAACGACCTTCAGAGGATTTTTGATGAAACAGGCGCTACGGAAAGGTTTGAAAAAATAGAAACACAATCTGCCTTGAAAGCAGATGAATTGGGCATGGATAGAAAAGCGTATTTTGATTACTTGTATAACGGTGAAAAACAGGAACAATGAAAAACGGTAAAAACCCTATGTGGGAAGCGTATCAGAAAGAGATAGCCGACGATCATTATTACTTTGCCAGAAGTTGCATCCGCCAGAACTTCTTTCCGGCAGCAGAAGACTTGTTTCTGAAAATTCTCAGGGACGAGCTTGGCAAGGATATTTATGATGATGCCCGTCAAACTACATGCACTGGAATCGCCTATCATTCGGGCATTATTCCGATGGAAACAACCATGACCGTAGTGGCTCGGCAGTTTGCCCTGATGAACGAAGCCGGGTACGAAAATTTTGTCTGTTCCTGCGTTACATCGTTTGGTATTTATGTCGAGATGCTTGAAACCTGGAAGCATTTTCCCGAGAAAGAGAAACAGACCCGCGAAGCCTTGAAACGGGCGACCGGAATGACTTTTGAAATTCCCAAAAACCTAGTCCACGCCAGCGATCTTGTTTATAAATTCAGGGCTGAAATTGCAGCAAAAGCAAAATTCAGGTTAATCAACAAACAAACAGGCGAGCCGTTGAAAGTGGTCGATCACATTGGCTGCCATTATGCCAAGATTTTCCCGAAAAAGGGAATTGGCGGGGCTGAGTTTCCTTATGTTCTGGCCGGTATGATTGACGAATGGGGTGGTAAACAGGTCGATTACCCCGAGCGACGCCATTGTTGCGGCTTCGGTTTCAGGCAATACCTGCTGAAATCGAACCGGGGTTATTCGGTGAACAATTCCAAAAAGAAATTCGATTCGATGGAACCTTACCAGCCTGATTTAATTATTGCGAATTGCCCGGGATGCACCTTCTTTCTAGATCGTTGGCAGTATGTGATTTCGGAAATGGAAGGGAAAACATATAGTGAAAATGGTTACGGAATTCCTGTTTTAACCTACGAAGAACTGGCCGGTTTATTATTGGGCTACAATCCCTGGGATATGGGCTTGCAAGTACATCAGGTTGCCGTTGAACCTCTGCTGAACAAACTTGGAATTGAATACAAGGCGGACGAAAAATACAAAGGTGTAAATGGTTTGGATTTGGGAAAACCAGAAATGCCAAATACTTTAAAATGTTGCTGATATGAAAATCGTTACGTTAATTGAAAACCTTGTCTATAAGCAAGGTTTGGTCGCAGAACACGGCTTGGTGATCTATATCGAAACGGAAAACAGCAAAATCCTTTTCGATACAGGGCAAACCGGGTTGTTCATTCAGAATGCACAAAAGTTGGGGATCGCTATTGAAGATATTGATATTCTGGTGCTTTCGCATGGGCATTACGACCATACCGGTGGGTTGTATCCCTTTCTTGAAAACAACAGCACGGCCAAAGTATATGCCAAAAAAGACGTTTTCGTTCCAAAATACCACGGGACAAATCGTTTTATTGGAACATTACGGAACGAAAAACTACTCAAGGAGCGACTTGTATATGTCGAATCCATTACCGAAATAGCTGGTGGAGTATTTATTATGCCCGATATTATCATTCACAATTCATTGGATACCCATTTTATAGGGATGAATAAAAAAGTGGATGGTAAGTTAATTCCTGATGAGTTTGACGATGAACTCTTTTTGGTGTTGAAACAGAATGAACAGATAAATATTGTTACAGCCTGCTCGCACCGTGGGATTACCAACATTTGCGCCACAGCCACCGAACAGTTTAAACTTCCGCTTGGATTAATACTTGGCGGTTTCCATACGAAGAACTGTACCACAGAACAATACAAAATGATAATAGGCTATTTTCGTCAACTAAAACCAAAATCGATTGGTGTTTGCCATTGTACGGGCATTGAAAAATACTCGGATTTGCGTCATGACCTGGATTTCGATGTTTTTTACAACTTTACAGGGAATGAAATGATCCTAAAACAGGAAGTGAAATGAAAGTAGCAGTACCAACAAGGGGAAACAACGTTGACGACCATTTTGGTCATTGCGAAGCATACACGGTTTTCAGTATTGATGAAAACCAAAAGATTATCAGTTCAGAACTATTACCATCGCCACAAGGTTGCGGTTGCAAAAGCAACATTGCCTCTGTTTTGAAAGAAAAAGGCGTAAGCGTGATGCTTGCCGGGAATATGGGTGAAGGCGCATTGAATGTGCTAAATAGGCATGGAATCGATGTTTATCGAGGCTGTTCTGGCGACGTGCGCGAACTGACCGAGTCCTTTTTAGAAGGCAAAATAGGCGATTCGGGTGTAGGTTGCTCGCATCACGAACATAAGGGTGAAGAACATCAATGCAACCATTAAAATTGAATTGAAGTTTAGCAATTCAAAAAATAGTTTCCTTTACATCCTGATCAAAAATCGGTTTCGCCTGTTACTATCACGACTCTTAAAAACAGGTATGAAAACAGATTGAGTGTATTCACAATCCGAAGTAAATAATAATGAGCGAATTTGATGCCAGTGCCCGTGAGTGGGACAAAGATAAAATGCACATTGATCGTTCGGTAGCGATTGCCGCAGAACTCGAAAAGATGATCTCGATCAATCCTTCAATGAAAGCCCTTGAATACGGTGCAGGTACCGGGCTTCTGAGTTTTTTGCTGAAAGACCGGTTTTCAGGAATTACCCTGATGGATAATTCTCAGGAAATGATTAAAGTGTGTGTTGAAAAGACAGAATACTTCAAAACCAATCATATTCTGCCCATTTGGTTCGATCTGGAACACAAAGACTATGATGATCGTTTCGATATCATTTACAATCAGATGGTTTTACATCATGTAAATGATTATGAGGCTCTTATTTATACGTTTCATACCATGCTAAATCCGGGAGGATATTTGGCCATTGCCGATTTGTATACTGAAGATGGCTCCTTTCATGGTCCGGATGTAAAAGTCCATTGGGGTTTTGATCCGGAAAAACTTACCGAAATCCTAACGATAGCCGGATTTAAGTATATTGAATACCAGACTTGTTTCGAAGTCAAGCGCGATTGGGGTGCAAAGTATCCGGTATTTCTACTGGTCGCACAAAAATAATTGGCATAATGGAACCGACTCTTTTGAAATGTAAACAGTGCAATTGGCAGGGAACCAGCGACGAAGTTGATTGGGAAGAGGTGGAAACCTGCTCGGGTGCCGATAAAACGGAGGTTTGTCCTTCGTGCGGGAGCATGGAAGTGTATCCGGTCAGATAAAAATTAGCTGGTTAAAATCTTTTCCATCGAGTTTCGTTCCTTTTCGGTAAGCGAATCCATTTCTTCCAGGGCATGTTGGATTTTAGTTTTGAAGTTCCAGCATGTCATTTGGCGCAACGAAAGCCGACGTCCAAATTCATACGACGAAACATCTTCTTTTCCTTTACACACCTGATAAGCGATGTAAAAAGCTTTGCTGATCGGGAATTTAACGCCATGAAAAACAGTTCCGTTGGTGGCAGTTTCCTTCGCTTTACATTTGGTACAGCGGCGAGAGAAAGGTTCCTTTCCGTCACACGAATTCGTATTGCCACATTTCTTGCACACAAAACCACTGGCCCATTTTATTCCAGCTAAAAATTCGAGGCATTTTTCGTCACTCCTGAACATTTCTTCAAGCTGTTCAGGACTAAGGCTATTACTGAAAATCTGGCTCATAAATTAATTCTTCCTGATGCAAATATAACTAAATTAGTGTCACTAAAAAGATTTAAGTGACACTGAAGCGATTTAATATTTTCTTTTATTAGATTTGCAGGGAAACAATTTAAAATAATTGCCATGGAGAATAATTGTGAAGTTAAACCAAGCCCGGGAACATTCAAAGAGAATCTTAAAACATGGAAATTCTGGAGACCTATTCTTTCGACTGCAATTGGAGCCATCGCCGGATTTTCTTACTATCACTTTGTTGGTTGCACTTCAGGAACTTGTTCTATAACCAGCAGTCCATACATGAGTACTATTTGGGGTGGAGCGATGGGCTATTTTTTGGTAAACAGTCCATGCGCCAGAGGAAGATGTTAAGTAATTAAATAAACCCGAAAATTTTCGCAATTTGGGAAGTTAAAATAAATACAGGTCTGTTGACCAAACATACCTGTATTTATTTGATTAGAAATTAACAGTTAATGTCGAAAAGAAATTTTGCCCGGAAGAGTAAATTGGTCTTTTGGCAGTTCCGGGAATAGAGCGATTAAGGTGCTCATAATAAGCGGTGTTGAAAAGATTATTCACTCCAATTGACCAATAGAAAACCTGACTTATTTTATACTTCATATTTACATCGACCAATGTGAAATTCGGACTTACCTGTTCTCCGAAAACCCTGGAAATTCGGTTTTGCTTTAAAACATGCCTTAGTTGCACTTCAGGACGAAATCTGTTTTTAAAATATATTCCGGATAAAGTGTACCGAAAATCCAGAGGAGCTATTTCAGGTAAAGGTTCATCAATTACCAGATCCTGCCCGTAAGTATAAGCAATGGCGAGCTGATGTTGCAATCCTGCGGCTAATTTCTGACTCCAACTGAATTCAAAACCAGTTTTTATTCCTTCTGCGATATTGGTTATCTGCCTTACTCCCGGACTTGTTGCTAATCGCGGAGTTAAAGCTGGATTAATAACGGCACTGATGTAGTTCTGAAGATATGCACCAAACAAAGTCAAATTCAAGGTAGTATTCAATATTTTATATCCCAGAACAAGATCTATCTGATTGTTAATTTCCGGCTCAATCTGTGGATTTCCAACAACTTCATAAGGATCAAGTCCAATAGTTAAGTAGTTGATATACCGTTCCGAAATACTTCCGCTGCGTTGCACCCGGCCAAGCCATAAGCTTCCAGACCAGGCTTTCCCAAAGTTGTGAATTAGTCCTGCACTAATTCCAGGATTAATCCGGGAGACATTGGTTTTGGGATAAATTTTAATGAATTCGGTTGATAAATCATTAGCCATGGCTTGATTCACGTCGATCCTACCTGACAGAAAAAGAGTGGATTTCCCCATTGGCAACTGGAATTCCGAAAACAAACCTCCATTGCTAACCCGGCTATCCTGCCAAACCTTATCAATCACTATTTTGCCTGCCATTGGGCCCGTCAGCATCTCCCGTTGACGATTGCCCTGTGCCAATGATTGCTTAAAATCTGCACCCAGATAAAGTTTCCGCGTGCCAAATTTAAAAAGTCCTTCGGTACGGCCACCATAAGTTTGTGTGGTGGCTGGGGTCTCAACATTCATAGTTCGTGGGACAATAATTCGCAACGAATTATCCATCAAATGATCGACTAACGAAGCATATACGATAGTATTCTATGATTTTAGTCTATCTCCGTTAAGTTTCAGTTCGTGTTGTGCATTCAACAGCCAGGTATCATCTGTGATTAAATCCATGGCCAATGAAGGAAACTCAGTATCACGTGCAAAATTTCGTGTAACTGAAGCAATCATAATTTGCTTTTCTCCTAGTTTTACTCCAAGCTTAGTTCCGAAACTCCCTCTCAAAAAATCAGCAGGAATCGTTGTTCCGGTTGCGTCACGGTAGTCATCTCCCTGAGCAAACGAACCAAAAAGCTTCAGGTTAATCACTTTTTCACTCAGTGTTAGCATTCCTTCGGAACGGTAAATGTTTCCATTATTCTCATAACCACCTGAAATGCGTCCATTTATATTCGATTTTTCAGTGAATATAAATGGCAAAGAGGTGAAATTAATTACTCCTCCAAAGGCATTTCCATACCTTAGAGAATAAGGACCTTTCAGAATCTCTACCTGATCCATCATATTTAATGTGATTTGACTGACCGCTGGATCCATCCTGTTTGGACAAGCGGCATAGGAACTCTGGGCGCCGTCGACCACAACATTCAACTGATCATATTTAAAGCCGCGAAGTACCGGATCAAATCCATAATTTGCACTTTTTCTGATTCCGCTAAACTCAGGTAACTGACTCAGGAATTGTCCCGCATCGTGCAATAATCCATCATGTTGCCCAATTGTCAATGATTTAATTTCGTTTGACTTCGATCGAACGGCCAGAATGGTAACTGGTAATAGATTAACCACAACTTCATCTTTATAAATCGCTTCATTTTTGATTGCCTCTATAACTTCCCTGTCAGACAAACTCCACTGACCGTAACTAATGTGCGATAAAAAAAGTGATTGACCAGCCTCGTATCGAATTGAAATTTCGCCATTCGAATCAGATACTCCATTTTGTTGACTGTATTTGAATACAACACCTGAAATTTCTGAATTCGAATCCTGATTGAGTATTCTTATGCGATTGGGAGCAGACTGTCCCTGACTGATGATTGGTGAAATGGCAATACAAAGCACGGCTGAAACCCATCGAAAACCAGATTTCAATTGAATAAATTTCATAATATATACAGATTGATTTGACAATGATGTTCTACTCCTAATCGCTTGATTAAGAATAAATAAAATACATTTTAAGTCATGGTTGTCAAATCCGGGGAGGATGAAATATTACTGTAATTAACAATAGTGAATTAATCAAAGGAACCAATTGAGACATTCTGGTCTTTATGGTTTCATGTCTTTGCAGGTAGTTTGGGAATTTCGAACACACGAATAAAAGTGGAATGAGTTCTTTTTGGGTACCCGGTTCCGTACCGCTGTGGTCCCGTTTCTGACTTTCATCCAGCTGTTTTTTCAAAACGCATTTGCCGCAACAGGTATTGATTGGCTCATCCTTCATTACACACAAATTCTTAGCTATATACGACTGGTTCAGCTTGAAGGTCAAGTAGATAAAACACTCCCGATTGCTAACAAGAAAGATCAGAAAAGCAAAAAATATAGAAACGAATGATTTCAAAAAGTATAATTGATTCAGAGGTCTACGCTCTTGAAGTAAAATAAAATCAAAACAATCTACTGAATACAAAGGTTTTCACCAAAGTTATACTTTAACTCAAATAAATGGGAAAAATTAAATAATCAAGAACGAAGATTGTCGGTTCTTTATTTTTATCTTTAGAACAAGTCTCATTTCAATCTATAAGCTTCATTTTATGGCAAAAGTTGTTGTATTGGGAGCCGGAATCTCAGGTCATACGGCTGCTGCATTCCTGAAGAAAAAACTCGGCCCGAAGCACTAGGTAGTTGTTGTGAGTCCTGCGGAATATTATCAATGGATACCTTCCAATATTTGGGTCGGAGTCGGCAAGATGACCATCGACCAAGTTCGTTTCAAACTAAAACCGGTATACGATCGCTGGAAAATTGATTTCAAACAGGCCAAAGCTACCGCCATTTTTCCTGAAGGTGGAAATGGAATGGAACGGCCATTTGTAAGTATTGAGTACACGGATAAAACCCGTCGTGGCGAAACCGAAAATGTTGACTATGACTACCTAGTAAACGCGATTGGCCCCAAATTGAATTTTGCAGTCACCGAAGGCCTCGGGCCGGGAAAGTTCACGCATTCGGTTTGTTCGTGCGATCATGCCGTGGCAACCTGGGATGCATTGAAAACTTGCATGGACTGGATGGCGAAAGGCGAAAAACTGCGCTTCCTCATTGGTACCGGACATCCCGGGGCAACTTGTCAGGGTGCCGTTTTTGAGTATGCGCTTAAAGTGGCTCACCAGATAAAAGAACGCGGACTTCAGGATAAGGCAGAGATTACCTGGATTTCGAACGAATACGAATTGGGCGATTTTGGAATGGGCGGCGCTTTTATTAAACGTGGTGGTTATGTTACCCCAACCAAAGTTTTTCAGCGAATCAATTTTTGCCGAATATGGCATTCGCTGGATCAAACGGGCCGGTGTAACCAAAATTGAAGAGGGAATTGCACACTACGAAACACTGGATGGTGAAATGAAGACCGCAGCTTTCGATTTTGCTATGCTCATCCCCGCCTTTGCCGGCGCCGGAATGAAAGCCTATAACAAAGCAGGAGAGGATATCACTCTGCAATTGTTTGCCCCAAGCGGATTCATGAAAGTGGATGCTGACTATTCCTGAAAACCTTTCGAAGACTGGTCGGTTGAAGATTGGCCATCGACTTATCAAAGCCCTGCATATCCGAATATAATTGCTCCCGGAATTGCTTTTGCGCCTCCTCACCAGATTTCGAAACCGATGAAAAGTCCGAATTGATTACCCCAGCTCCTCCGCGTACGGGAATGACTTCAGGAGTAATCGGTAAAATTGTGGCATTGAATATTGTTGAGCAAATCAAAACAGGCCGAACTGATTTCAAACACAAAGCCTCTATGGGCAAAATGGGAGCCGCTTGCGTGGTTTCGGCAGGATATGGAATGATCAAAGGCAATGCCGCGACAATGACTGTTTTCCCGATCGTACCCGATTGGGAAAAATATCCGCAATGGGCGCGCGATCTAAATTATACGGTTGGCGAAGCCGGATTGGCCGGTCACTGGATCAAAATCCTTCTGCACTATATGTTTATTCACAAGGCCAAAGGCTATCCGTTCTGGTGGCTAATTCCGGAATAAAGCAGATAGTCTGATTTTATAAACACTCAAAATATCTAAAAATGGCTAAAAATATTGTACGCGGTTATTACGACGAATCGTATCCGCCACTACCAACCCGGTCAACCAAATTCTTGCGTGGAAATATCATTTGGCAAGCCTTTCGTTTCGTTGTCCTTAATCTGAAAATTATGCGCATCATTGTTGGCGGGCATTCCTGAAAAAGTAGTGAATCATTTCAAACATAAACAACATTAATCCTTGCTATACTGAAATTTTATTCTTTCGTATAGCCATGTTAATCCGACAGTCACCAGAAAAATTGGTACAAACCAGTAAGCATATTTCGAAAGCTCCTGTGTCTGGTAAATAGCTGTGGCAATGTTCCCAATAATGAGCCATTGAATGATGTAAAATGCCGTGATGTTTTTGCCGAGCCACCGCAGAAAAACGATAACCGGGAATTCGCTGAATTTCTGAACGACCAACCAGAGCTGCAATACCCACAAAACGTCAACTCCCAGTGTCCATATGAAAAATGGGAAAGTGTGGTGATAATATTCGGAAAGGTTGATGGTGGTTTCGATGCCAAACCGGGAAAATAATACCACCAGAATAAGTGTGAAGGCAAGAAACACATTGGAAACGACTTTCTGCTTTTGAATAAATTCCCTGATCTTTGGCTCCGTTTTCCGGAACAAAAACCCAATCAATGGGTAGGCAAGCCAAGGGAATAGTGGAAAATACGACCAGGAATATCCACCTCCGATAAAAGGCAAAATGTAATTCCGGTCGGTTACCATTAATATCTCATTGAAATACGAGGTTGAGCCACTGACGAACATTATCAGGGCCAAAACAATCCATTGTTGTCCGGATTTTACGGTTTTTAAAACTGAAAGGATAATGATACTCAAACCTGCCAGATAGAAAATATCGACTCCAAAAATTGCCTGAAGCGGATCGAGCTTCCAGCCTTCTGTCCAGATTTTCAGGAGTAAATGAAAATTCAAGCCGATATTCAGGAAAATACCAAGTATAAAAATCAATACTCCTCTTAGAATATTCTGAGTGGTAGTTTTTTTGCTTATCGCCATGAAGTAGCCCATTATTATCATGAATAACGGGACAGCAACCGGTCCGCCCAGCAACAACAGTGTTTTCCCAAACAGACTTTCTCTTCCAGTATAATCAATGAAAGTTTCCAGAATATGAACCGGTACAATCAGGAATACTGCAAATCCTTTCAGCAAATCAGGCAGAACGAATCGTTTCACTGTTTTTTTCGTTATTTGATTAAACCGAGCCCTTCGTTAGCCGACTTATCGCCTGGATTGTAAAGGTTTACTTTATTAAAAAGAACCTTTGCCTGACTGGTGTTCCCCAAAAAGTAGGAAGTCCAGCCCAACATAAGCAAGCCATCGTAGCCAAAGGGATACAAATCGACCACCTTTTTGAACAGCGTATTGGCTTTGTTGTAATCTTTTCGCCCGTAATAAACCAGTCCAAGGCGGTACAATGCCACAGAGTTGTTCGGGCTTGTTTCCAAAATGGCGTCGTAAATTTTAATTACATCGTTCCATTTTCCGAGAGCGGCCAGCGGCAGGATCAGACCAAAACGGGCTTCTTCCGAATACGGTTTCAGCTTTTGAGCCCTTCCGTAGAAAATGATGGCTTCGTCGAATAAACCGGCGTTGTAGTTTAACCAGCCCAGCCTGAGGTTCAATTCATACGATGACTCATCGTAAACTTTTTTTAGCGGTTCCATAGCGGAAGTAAAATCTCCATTTTTTTCTGTTGCATAACTTTTCGAAAAAGCAGCCTGTAAAACATCCTGGCCAACCTGCGAAAATGCGGTATTCGCAACCAACAAAAAAACAATCATCCAAGTACTCTTTTTTAGAAATTCCATGATATTCCAGCTGTTATTGTGTGTTTCAAATAATTATATTCCAACGCATTGCTTTTGTAACCTTCGGTGTAAACCTGATATTTTTCAATCACGTTTTGATTGATGTACCTGAATACAAACTGATATTTTTTACCCAGAGGGAAATAGACACTTCCCATCATTTTGCGGTCTGATCTTCCGGGGAAATTGGCGATTACATAACCTGCCGACTCAACAAAGTTTTCCATTTCGCCAAAAAGATACAGACCTGATACATGTATCTTTCCAAGTGTTGCGCCTCCCGAAATCCCCATCGCATTCCATCCAAATCCATCAGTTCCAGATTTGAAATATACTTTTGGCGTAATGTAGAGTTTGGTATTCGAAAACGGGTAATAAGTTACCCAAGACGAAAGTTGTGTGAATTTCGAATCGTTTATTTTCCCGGCGTTGACTTCCAAACCGGTTGCGAAGTTTCCGAAATTTGACCAGATGGCAGTTGAAAAAACAGCATCGCTGTAACTCGTTTTTGTAGTACCATAAGTTTTTGTGGAATCCCTGTTCAACTGACCGGCATAAACATCGCCATTCCCAAAAATTAAATTCAGCGAAGGCGAAATGTTCAGTTTTTTACCGATCACCCAAACCGGATTGATGAAATACTGGAACTGATTAATGCTGATGGGTGAAGTGGTTTGCCCGCCCCAGTCCACAACAGCCTCGCGGTTTACGCCGATATAGGTCAGATTGTGGTTCAGTGTAAAATTGGGTGCTACCCGATGGCTGAGATCAAACGAATGAAAAGTGTAATTTTTCAGGAAATAGCCTTCGCCATAATCCTCGCCCAGATTGACTTCGGTGCTAAACGCCTGCGTTTTCAGGCTTTCAAAATCGGGATTAAAACTATACCCGGTTTCATAAGCCAGACGGGTAACACCAATATCATGAAAGCCGATTTTCTTTTTCAGCGCATCCGAAAAAAATGAAGCGTATTTAACGGCTTCCGCTTGTCGTCCGCTAAAAACAAGGCTATAATACACATATTCCTGAAGCCATTCGAACGATTTGTCGCTTGCATAAGCTTTTAAAAACCAGGGCGCCGCATTCCTGTATTTTCCCTGATTGTACCAGGCAATACCGGTTCGTACTTCAAGGTAAAAAAAGTCTATTCCCTGCCTCCGGGCTTCTTCGGAGAATTCAATCAATTCAGGCCATTTTTGCTCCTGAAAAAGCTCGAACGACCGTTTATCAACTTCCGCGAAATTCAATTTTTCCTGTGCCTGAACAGCAGTCAGAAAAACGACAAAAAGGCTCATAATTATTATTCGTTTCGACATGTCATCTGGATTTTTAAGTCGTTTGCGAGGATTTCAATTTCAAAAACTCCGCTTTCTTTTATATTAATCGTGAAATCGTATTTCTCAGTTTCCCGTCCGGCAATTCTTTTGGTGATTCCTGAAATCATTTTCAAATCGCCCGACGAAAGTATGTCGCCCGATTTTTTGATTTCGAGCGTGTAATCCACCTTCAGGAATAAATAAACAGGGGCAATCAGATCCTGAAGAAATTTCAGCAAACCGCCAAACATCATATTTACCGAAACCTGATCGCGAATGCTGCTGTTGGGCAAAAAACCCAGCGGAACTTTAAATATCGCCAGGAAAAACCAGTACAATGGGGTTTCCTTCTTTCCGGTGAAATTGGTGAAATAGTGCAGGTTGCCATTGTTGTACAGGTAAGCCAGCGAACCGTCTTCCTCGCTTTCGAGGTAAGTTGAATTGAAAACATCGGTATTCACTTTCCAGTTAAAATTGTCTTCTTTTTGGATGGCGCCGGTTTTTATATTTTCTATCTTAATTTCTCCTGAAATTCGTTGTCCGGGAATAAAATGCAACACTTTGGCCAATTGCTCATTTTTTACCGGATTGGCAACGACCTGTCCTTTTTGTGGGAACGAAAATGTTTCAAACGTATATTTATCGCCTTTTAAAAGATAATGTCCCAGTGGATAATCGAGCGTTGGCGAGGCAATGTAGGGTGTGGGCTGAAACTGAAAATGCAGGTGCGGATAAGGCGATCGACCCGAGTTTCCGCATTTCCCCAGCAGCTGACCTTGTTTTACGCGATCGCCTTCCTTCACTTCAACCGAATGGTATTTTAAGTGTGAAAGTTTCGAGTAAATATTATCGCTGTGTTTCAGAATCACCGTGTTTCCCCAATTATTTTTTGTATCCACATCGCCGATAACATTATCGGGTATCGAGTTGATTACCTCCATAACTGTTCCATCGAACGGAGCAGTTATTGCTTTCCCGAAGCAGAAATAGTCTTCAGGGAAATCGCCGCTTCCTTTAAATTGTTTGCCATTTTTGTCGGTGATAATAAAGTCCCAGGCATTGCGCCAGGCTCCTTTGTGCGTTATTTCGCCGTTGTGTCCCTGACTCACTTCCCATTCGCCAAAAAATGGCAGTGAAGCTGCAACGGGAAATCGGGCCGGAAACCGTTTCAGGTTACCCGATTGCAAATACAGGTTTTTCTCCGGATTGCCCAACTGAACCGGAGTTTCAAGTAATCCACCGGGTCGTTTTTCCCGAAGTTTCAAGGCGTAAAGAAACATCAGTACAACCATGTTAAACGGCAGCGAATAGGGCGAAATGCGAAAAACCTGAAAAAGGTGCTGGGTACTGATGGTTATCAATACGACGGAAGGCAGCAGAATGATAATCCAGGCATAACTTGTGCGCCCCGGAATCAAATAATAGCCACCAAGCGCCACAGCTGTCAGAATATAGTTGAAGCCGATAAATGTGTAGCTCAGTGAATTGAATTCGATACCTACCAGAATATAGAAAAGGTACGAAACGGAGTAACCCAGAATGGATAGCACAAAGGTGATGCGCGAATAAATCAGCAATCCGAATGATATGATGATTCCGGCAAGCAGTCCTTTCTGAAAAAAGATAGCTCCTAGTGAATAAAAATAGATCCGGATGAATGAAGAATCCACAAAGGCTTCGAGCCAGTTGTACAATTGCACCATGGTATGCCCGCCTAATCCGAAGAGTTCGTTGTAGGTGTATATTCCCCTTTCGCTAATGTTCAGCGCGGTAAGTTCTCCGCCCGATAAACCAATAATCCAGATGGTGACCAGAAACGGGATACTTAAAAATGGCAAACCATATTTTCCAAGAACTCCCTGAAAAACAATAGTCAGGAAGAAACAGGTAAGAGCCGAAATAGCCACCAGCACATAGAGTTCTACAGATGGCTGGAAAGCCAGGCCAACTCCCAACCCGACCAGCAAGCTGTTAAAACCATACAAGCCAGATTTCAGGAAATAGGTGTTGTAACCCAAAAAATAGGCCAACAGATTTGCAACGGCAACGGCAATCAAACCACCAATTCCGGCACCATAATCGAAGAAGCTGATGAGCACCAAAAAAGCAGCCAGCACTTTAGATGTGGAAAAAAATATCTGCGAATAGCTGTTCAAAACAGATTCCAGAATTTCCTTGCCGGTTATATTCTTGGTTTTATCCATACTCTTAATACATATCTTTTTATATATCTCTTATCCAAATTACATTGATCGCCTTTTCTTTAAACCTTATACCTCAGTAGAAATCCATGCTCACAGCCTACAACCTTATTACTTTATTTGGGTTGTTGTATTCGACTTTCATAAATAAGATAATAAGGTTTGGTTATAATAGTATCTCCTTTCTACTGAGGTTTTTTCTTTAAAAATAGGGTTTTTAAAAACATTGTATTCGGGTTTTTGATTAATTCCTTTTTGGATTTAACTCGCTGTTTTTGAACGTCTCCAGGCTTTCCTTTTTCCTGATGATCTGTGTTTTGCCGTCGTTGTCGATCAAAACCACGTTTGGACGATAGGTAATAAATTGCATTGATTGTGTGATGTTGTACGCACCAACCCGTTCAACAACCAACTGTTCGCCGGTTTTTACCTGCGGAAATACAATGGCATCGCGGACAACATCGATATTCATGCACAGCGGGCCATAAATGGTTGATTCCTCCGCATTTCCCAATTCACGTGTTGGATAAACTCCCAAGTTGTACCAGAACGAGGTAAACAACAAATTGACACCGGCATCGATAACCATCGACCGTCTTCCGCTGTTCAGGCGTTTGTTTGCAATTACGGTTGTGAGCAAATAACCCGCGTCGTCGATTAAAGCGCGTCCGGTTTCAAGGAAAAGTACCGGCAGATTTTCGTGCGGAATTTCAGAAGAAATTAGTGCATTTGAAATGGCTTCGGCGTAATCGTCGAACGATGGACAGGTTTCGTTACCGGGCATGTAGGCGCCTTTCAAGGTATTTTTTGAAGCAAAACCGCCACCCAAATCGATGTATTTTAACCAGTAATCAAATTTCCGGTGAATGGCCATATAAAGGTTGGCCAACTTTGAAGCGGCAATGGCATAAGCTGTCTGCGCCATGATGTAGGTTCCGATGTGCGTATGCAAACCAATCAGTTCGAGGCTTTCGGCCAGCATAATCCGGTTGATGGCGTTCCAGGCATCACCATTTTCGTAGTTAAAACCAAAACGATCCCAAATCGGATAAACTCCGGCATCCAGATTTACCCGGATAGCTACTCTGGCTTTCATTTGCAACTCCCGGCTTGTTTCTATCAACAAATAAAGTTCATCGAAATGGTCGATGTGGATGCACGCATTATTTTTGATCGCCATGATCAAATCGTCCTTCGATTTATCTGGCCCGTTAAACAAAATTTGCGAACCATTCACCCCATTCGAAAGTGCTTTTTCGAATTCGAAACCTGAAACGACTTCAGCCCACGAACCTTCGTCGTGGAAAATGCTGCAAACTGCATCGAGATAATTTGTTTTGTACGACCATGCAAATTGCACCTTTGGATACCGGTTTTCGAACGCCCGTTTCGCATCAGCAAACACTTCACGAATGGTCTTTTCAGAAATTACAAAA
>CAYRBM010000121.1:14025-15803 GCA_964422425.1 uncultured Odoribacter sp. | reverse complement strand
CATTGCGTATATTCTCTTCCGTTTATTTGACAGACTAAAATTACGCACCAGCTGGCTATGTATTTGCAGTCCGGTTTTATATTCCTCTTGAGGTCCTCATCGCTTCTCGCATTTGCAGTAAAAGGCGATCGGATGCTTAGAGACGCCCAAATTGGGCGTCTCTACAATTTGGGCGTCTCCACAACATGGGCCTCTCTGCCAAATGGTTTGTTATATCCCCCCGGCAGAGTTCCAAACCCTGTCAGGGAGAAAACCATCGTTATACTTTGGCCAGCTGTACATCCACCGTTGTCAGTTCGCCATCGTTCACATAAATCGTCAGGGTTTGTTCGGTATAACCCGCTTTCTGCAGGCTTACGCGATAGGTTCCGGCAGGCATCGAACTCACATTGAATCCACCCTTCTCTGCTGTTTTCTTCACCAGCAGGGCATCGCCGGTGGCGGTGGTTTTCATCCCTTCGCCATCGGGCCAAAACGAAACCAATACCCCGGGCACCGCATCACCGGTCAGGGCATCGGTAACCAGGCCCTTCAACGACAGCTTCCCGCTGCCCGATTCAATAATTTTTCGGGCCGATTTATAACCAATGTAAAAATTAGGCTGGGTTAAACGCACAATCTCCACCAAAACGTCCATGTTGGCCAGTGCTTCGTCGCCCGCTGCAAACAATTCGGTCAGTTGTTTGGTTGCCTGCGTCTGGTTCACCTTCTCAACGCGTGGCGAGGCCAGCGCTTGTTTGTAATCGGTAATGGCCTGCAACAGGGCAGCCTGAGTTCCGGCAGTAACCTGGTAATCGGCCAGCGAAGCCAGGTTCGCCTGGGCGCGGTCGTAAATCAGTTTCACCACATCGGCCAGGGTCGTGTCGGGCAAATGCCTCAAATCCGATTCCGAATAGCTTATTTCTTTCAGTAGTTTCTGGTTTTTCGTCAGAGTAGCAAAAGCAATTAGTTTTCGCGCGGTATCGGCCCCCAAAACAATCAGGTTTTCTTTCAGGTCGTTTTTGCCAATCGTTGTTCCCTGGGTGTTGGCAGCCTGATTTTCTGCCACAACGTGAATCTGTTCGGTAGTCGTTTTCAGTTTCGTCAGGTTAGCGCCGAAATTGGGGAGAGGTGTGGTCAATTCGGTGTTTTTTTCGCAAAAATCAATCACAGCATGATACATGCTGAAGCGGTTTTCCTGCTTAGTCTTCATAGTTCTGTTGAATTTGGGTGAGTGAATAGGTTGATAATTTGATTTTCTCCAACAAGTTACAACAACAGAACATAAAAGTCAAGTGGAATAGCAACTTTTTTTCCTGATTTATTTCATAATATTTTTCCTTTGGCTATTAGTTTAGGCCGATTAATCCGTTGGATCCGATTGCTGATCCAAGCCCCGGTTTGTTATCGGCCGGTTATCATTTACATTCTTTTATTGTCACTGCCACATATTACCTGTCACCCGTTAAATATTACCCGTCAGCTTGCAAATACTACCCAACACCCTTGAAATATGTCATGCCAGCTAGCAAATATCACCGGTCACCCTTCAAATATCATTCGCCACCCTTCAAATATTGCCTGACACCCTTCATATATTACCCATCACCTTATAAATATCACCTGTCACCTTGTAAATATTACCCGTCACCTGACAAATATGTCCCGCCACACGACAAATATCATTCGTCACCTGTTTTTTTCAATATTCAATATTTGATTTCATAAATACGCATCAACCAATATATTATGCCTGAACGGCATATTCAAAGGTCTGTTTGCAATTTTATCCCGTTAGG
>CAYRBM010000121.1:0-13925 GCA_964422425.1 uncultured Odoribacter sp. | reverse complement strand
CTTGCAATTTTATCCCGTTAGGGATATAATCTGGGTAGCATCATTGTAACCCGTGGGCCTGTTTCGTCCCATCCGGGATGAAATATTGCTTTCTACGCATGTATATCTACTAAAATATTATGCCTGAACGGCATATTCAAAGGTCTGCTTGCAATTTTATCCCGTTAGGGATATAATCTGGGTAGCATCATTGTAACCCGTGAGCCTGTTTCGTCCCATCCGGGACGAAATAATGCTTTTCCCAAATGTAATTCTACCTATATGCTGTGCCTAACGGCACATTTTACTCTTCAGGAAAATATTCCACAGGTTTAAATAAAAATCTTTCTTCGTAAGGCACATCAAACTTATTGAGGAAATCAACATACTCCTCCACAAATGTCTTTTTCCGATGATGCATTTCCTGATTGCGAATATATTCGATAACCCGATTGACATGTGACTTACTATACGAGAACGCTCCAAAACCTTCCTGCCATGAAAAATGTCCATGAACAAATCCCTTTGTGTTAATCCATTTCGATGAATCACCTTTTATATCCTGCAATAAATCCGACAAAGATTGTGTCGGTCTCATGCCAATAAATACATGAAGATGATCAGGCATCCCGTCAATAGCTAAAACTTTATGTCCCTGATTTTGGATGATTCCTGTAATATATTGGTATAATTCAGTTTCCCAGGACTTCCGAATAAGACTAATCCGATCCTGAACTGAGAATACGGCCTGAATGTGGATTTGTGTATAAGTATTTGCCATGAGCGATGAGGTATGGATATGATATAAATTTACGGAAAAGCTATAAATAGTTTTCGCATCACGAAGCACAAAAAAAAGAGCGACCCTTTCGGACCGCTCTTTCTGTTATCATTTCAGAAACGATTATTTCACGATTTCCTGGAATTTAGCTTCGTTGAAGTATTTGGCAAATTCCATGTCGGTAGCTGCCGTTTTCTTCAGTTCAGGTTTCATTTTGATGGCGGCTGCCAGGCTTTCGTACATCAGGTTTTCTTTAGCTGTACGGGCTCCCACCACTGCTTTGAAGTATTCTTTCCAGTAGCAACCTTCCCAGGTGCAATTTTCCAGCGATTTCAGGGCGCCGTTGTTGTCGCCTGCCAAAATCTTAGCCAAACCGGTGTTTGGTGAGTCAGAGTCGCCAAAATATTTAACGGCTTTAGCGTAGTCGCCTTTAATAATGCTGAGGATACCCAGGTTGTTGTTTACAGCATCGCCTGCACCCGAAGCAGCGCCAAAATAAACTTCAGCTTTAGCCAGATCGCCTTCTTTCAAAGCGCAAACGCCTAAGTTATTTTTGATGATCGGCTCATTGTTTTTCAGCTTTTCAGCTTTTTCGAACAAGCTCTTTGCATCGGCATATTTTTGCTGTTTCACCAATACCAAACCAGCATTGTTATAACCTCTCCAATCGTCAGAATAAATCTTCATGAATGAGTTATAGATAGCGAGTTTTTTGTTCAGGTCTTTGGTTAATGTAGCAGCGTAAAGTAATTCAGCCGGGTTCAGTTTCGAAGGATCAGAATCGGCCAAAGCAGCAATTTCTTCGTCGGTTTTACCAATCAAATCGATGCTGGTAGTGAATTTTGAGCGACGCAGCTGTGGTAAAATCTGGTTGGCAACTTCAACAAATGCTCCTGAAAGGTTTTTGATTTCGCGTTCGCGAACTTCAGGGTCAGTGTACATGGAAAGAACGCGCAGGATCAATTCTTTATCCTGAATGTTCGATTTACCCATCATTTCCTGGAAACCTTCCCAGTCTTCCGGAGTGAATTTAGTTTTGAATTCAGCTTCAACTTCGGCTTTTTTCAGTTCCTGAGTCAGGAATTTTGAAGAAGCGCTCTGACGTTTTTCAGCCAGTTTGGTGTTCAGATCAAGAGCTCCGTCCGGAGAAGCGTACGAAGAAACTTCGATGCTTTTCAGTTTTTTGCGTGGATCTTTAGCAGCTGCTTTATTGTATTCGTTCAAACGGGCAATTTCTTCCTTGGTCAACTCTTCCTTGCGGATATCAGCTTTGTTGATCAGGTATTTGATGTCAGCAGTATATTCATCAGGAACAATACGCTGAAATTCGTCGATGTTCGGATCGTATTTGCCAGTGGTGTTTTTTTCGCGCTGAACGCCCAAAATCGGAGTTGGATAGTTAACCACCAAAGTTGGAGTAGCCAGAACACCTTTAGCTAAACTGATCGGTGCAAAATCGACGCTCTTTAAGCCTTGCGATGCAGTGATGCGCAATTCAAGGTCTGACCGGCGCATAGCTTCGGCATAAGGTACGGCATCTTTATAGGCAAAACTTCCGCCACCTTTCAAAGTAATAACTTTGTTGTTGGCTTTTACTTTTTCTCCCTGAAGAGTAACTGGTTCGAAAGCTTTTTCACCGCCTTCATATTTCAGCACCGGAGTAGCAACCATAGTCACTTTCTTGGCGAAATATTTAGCAGGGAATTTACCATCGATGGCCACATCAACCTTACCGGCGTGTGTTTCAAGAATCTCAGGAGTAGTTTTGAAATTAATCAAGTTTGCATTCTTTTTCATTTTCTGCAAACTCGCACAGCTGGATAGCATCACTGCCGCCAGAGTAAAAATGGCAAGTGGTTTTAAGTTAATTTTTCTCATAGTGTATATATATTAAAAATTGATAGAGTATATAATTTTCTGTTAACGACCACAAAATTAGCAATGTTTGTTAGAAAAAAAAGACTAAAAGTGCTTTTTAGTCGAGTAAAATCCTTGTCACACCTTTACTAAACTTTTCGTTGAAAATGGTGTCAGTTATTTTGTCGAAATCTTCCGGTTTCTTGACAAAGTCCAGATTATTAGTATCGACAACCAAAATACGAATATCCCGTTGCTGCCTGAAATAGTTAAAATAACCGGTTGTGATTTTTTCCAGGTATTCGCGGGTAATGTAGGTTTCGTAGCTTCTTCCCCGCATGGCAATGTTTTTCAAGAGCAGGTCAGGGTCTTTATGCAGATAAACGTATAAATCAGGTTTAGGCACTTTGTCGTAGATGATGTTGAAAAACTGGCGATACAGGTTGTATTCGTCGGGCTGAAGGGTGTTTTGCGCGAATATCAGCGATTTCATGAAGTAGTAATCCGACACCGTGAAAGGACTGAACAAGTCAAAATGGCTCAGTTCTTTGTTTAGCTGGTTATATCGTTCGGCCAGGAAAGCCATTTCCAGCGGAAACGAATATTGTTCCTGGTTTTGGTAGAATTTGGGTAGAAACGGATTGTCGGCAAATTGCTCCAAAACCAGTTTCGCCTGGTGTTTTTCACTGATCATCTGCGCAAGGGTTGTCTTTCCCGCGCCAATATTTCCTTCGATCACAAGATAATTAATGTTCATAATCAGGGCATAAAAAAATCCCGGACTTTCGTTTTCCGGGATTTTAAAAATACAATATTTTGACCGAATAGAAATGATTTTTCTGTGTGGTTTCTGCTTAAATGAGGGCACTATATCGGTCAGATGAAGGTCTGACTCTAAATCAGGCTCTTGTTAAAAGCAGCTTACAGCTTGATTCCCAAATGATAAAAGACAAACGACCAGATGTCGGTATATTCTTCAATCACTTTAGCTGTAGGCTTGCCAGCTCCATGCCCGGCTTTGGTATCGATGCGCACCAAAAGCGGCAGTTTGTTTTTCGTGTTCAGTTCCTGCAAACGGGCCATGTATTTAAACGTGTGCGCCGGAACCACGCGATCGTCGTGATCGGCTGTTGTCGCCAGTACTGCCGGATAATTGCCGTTTTCCTTCACTGTATGGTAAGGCGAATAGCCGAGCAGGTATTTGAACATTTCTTCGCTGTCGGCGCTGGTGCCATAATCGCCTGCCCACGCCCATCCAATGGTGAATTTGTGGAACCGCAGCATATCCATTACACCTACTGCCGGAAGTGCCACTTTAAACAGATCGGGACGCTGATTGGTTACTGCGCCAACCAATAATCCGCCGTTCGATCCGCCCTGGATGGCCAGTTTTTTTGTTGAAGTGTATTTCTGATTGATCAGGTATTCGGCTGCTGCAATGAAATCATCGAACACATTTTGCTTCTGCAGCTTGGTGCCGGCCAAATGCCATTCTTCGCCGTATTCGCCACCACCACGCAGGTTGGCAACAGCTAAAATTCCGCCTTTTTCGATGAATGCAATTCGAGCAGCCGAGAATGCCGGTTTCTGACTGATGTTGAAACCTCCGTAGGCATACAGCAAGGTTGGGGTATTCCCGTTCAGCTCCATTCCTTTTTTGTGCACGATAAACATCGGAACTTTCGTGCCGTCTTTGCTGGCATAGAATTCCTGTTTCACCTCGAAATCGTCGGGGTTAAATTTCACTTCAGGCCTGAAATGCAACGAAGATTGTTTGGTAGCAAAATCGTATTTGTAAATCTCGCCCGGTGTGTTAAACGAAGTGTAGCCAAAGTAGGCAATTTGTTCGTCCTTCTTTCCTGAAAACGATCCAACGGTCCCGATACCAGGCAACTGAACCTCGTGGTCCAACGTTCCGTCGTACGAATAAACTTCGGTTTTGCTGTGTGCGTCGGTCATGTAATTCACCACCAGTTTCCCTGCTACGAAACGAACTGATTCCAGAACATCTTTCTTTTCAGCGATTACATCCACCCAGTTGGCTTCTTCTGGTTTGGTGGTGTTGATTTTGATGAGGCGATATTTAGGCGCTTTATAGTTGGTCAGCACATACAAATCGTCGCCAATGTTATCCACCGGATTGAACTCAAATTCGTAGCTGGTCATCAGCGGAACGAATGTGCTGTTCTTTTTGCTCAGGTCTTTAAAATCGAGTGCATTTCCGTGCGTACCAATGCTTTTAGAAATCAGCAGGAATCGTTTGTCTTCAGTCAGTCCTGCGCCAAACATGCGTTTCGCATTTTCCGGATCGTTTACGATCAGCTGGTCAGCCGACTGTTCGGTTCCGAGTTTGTGAAAATATACTTTCTGAAACTCATTGGCTTTCGAAAGTTCGCTTCCAGCTTCCGGTTTGTCGTACGCACTATAGAAGAACCCGTCGTTCAACCAGCTGACACCGGAGAATTTAACCCATTGAATATGATCGGGAAGTAGTTCGCCGGTTTCGATGTTTTTCACAAAAATCTCGTTCCAGTCGGAGCCTGATTTGGCCACCTGGTAAATGAGGTATTTCCCGTCGTTCGAAATTTCAATGTTCCCGAGAGCAATTGTTCCATCTTCCGACAAGGTGTTCGGGTCGAGCAAAACGGTTGGTTCGGCTGCCAAATCGGTGGTCATGTACAAAACACTTTGGTTCTGTAACCCGTTGTTTTTGAAAAAGAAATATTTTCCGGCTTCTTTAAAAGGCGTTCCGTATTTCGGATAATCCCAAAGTTCAGTTAGGCGGTTTTTGATCTGGTCGCGATAGGGAAGTTGCCCCAAATAGCCAAAAGTAAGTTCATTCTGGGCTTTGACCCATTCGGCAGTTTCGGCCGAATTATCGTCTTCGAGCCAGCGATACGGGTCTTCAACTACAGTTCCGAAGATGGTATCTTTCACATCTTCTTTTTTGCTCACCGGATAATTGAGTGGTTTTTCGGAGCAGGACATCATAAATGACAGTGCTAAAAATGGAATAATAACTCGTTTCATATTCATTGTTTGGTTTGTGTAAGTTTTTCAGCGATTAGCAAAGCTGTTCTATCGGTATTGCTTTATTCACTTCCATTACATGCGAAACAAAAAATGCCCGAAATACGGGCATCTTTTATTTATGGAATTGAAGTCTCAATTAGTTGCGGTCGCGGTTATCGCGGCGTTCGCCTCCACGGTGATCTCCACCTCTGTGGTCTCTACGGTCGCCACCACCACGATTGTCACGGCGGTCACCACCACCGCGGTTGTCGTCGCGGCGCGGACGGTCATCGTTGCTGCGTTCCGGTCTTTCCACATAACCTTCCGGTTTGGGGAGCAATACGCGGCGCGACAATTTCATCTTTCCGTCGCGGTCCATGTCGAGCAGTTTTACTTCTACTTCCTGTCCTTCCTGAAGTTCTTCTTCCACTGTTTTTAGTCGGTTCCAGCTGATTTCCGAAATATGGAGCAAGCCTTCTTTTCCGGGCATAATTTCGATGAAAGCGCCAAATGTAGTGATCGATTTCACCTTTCCTTTGTAGATTTCGCCTTTTTCAGGAACAGCCACAATCAGTTTAATACGTTTTTTGGCAGCTTCCAAACCTTCTTTGTTGGTGCTGGCAATTTCAACGTATCCCTGGTCGTCTTTTTCTTCAATCGAAATGGTTGTTTTAGTTTCTTCCTGAAGTTTCTGGATGTTTTTTCCACCCGGGCCGATAATCGGGCCAATGAACTCTTTCGGAACAATCACCACTTCAACACGTGGAACATTGGGTTTGTAATCGGCACGTGGTTCAGAAATCACTTTCATAATTTCGCCCATGATGTGCTCGCGGCCTTGTTTGGCCTGATGCAGAGCGGTTGAAAGAATTTCGTAGGAAAGTCCGCCCACTTTGATGTCCATCTGGGTAGCAGTGATTCCTTTTTCGGTACCGGTTACCTTGAAGTCCATGTCGCCGAGGTGATCTTCGTCGCCCAAAATGTCGGACAGAACTGCAAATTTATTGTTGGCAGGGTCGGTAATCAATCCCATGGCGATACCCGAAACCGGACGCTTCATGTTCACACCGGCGTCGAGCATACACATTGTTCCGGCGCAAACAGTGGCCATTGACGACGAACCGTTCGATTCCAAAATATCAGAAACAATACGAACCACGTATGGGAAATCATCCGGAATCATGCGTTTCAAAGCACGGAATGCCAGATTGCCGTGACCAATTTCACGGCGGCCCAATCCGCGTGGAACTTTGGCTTCGCCAGTCGAGAATGACGGGAAGTTATAATGTAAAAGGAAACGTTCGTTGCCCTGGTATGTAACACTGTCAATTTTCTTTTCGTCGAGCTTGGTTCCCAAAGTGATCGACGACAGTGACTGTGTTTCGCCACGGGTGAAGATGGCCGATCCGTGCGATCCGGGCAGGTAACTTACTTCGCCCCAGATATTCCGAATCTGTGTGGTTGTGCGGCCATCCAGACGGATTCCGTCGTCGAGAATCATGCGGCGCATGGCTTCTTTCTCCACGTCGTGGTAATATTTCTTAATCAGCTTAATGTTGGTGCCCAGATCGATTTCCGAATTTTCAGCGTTAGCTGCTGTATATTCAGCAATGTATTCTTCAACAATGTTGTGAAAACCTTCAACACGCAAATGTTTGTCGTTTACATTCTGAGTGCAAAGCGCATAACATTTTGGGTAAAGGTCGGCAAATACTTTGGCTTTCAATTCGGCATCATTCACTTCGTGGCAATAGGTGCGTTTGATTTTTCCAACCTCTGCGGCCAGTTCTTCCTGAGCTTTGCAGTGAACTTTAATCGCATCGTGAGCCACTTTAATGGCTTCGAGCATATCTTCTTCCGAAACTTCATCCATTTCGCCTTCCACCATCATAATGTTGTCGTACGAAGCACCTACCATGATGTCGAGGTCGGCTTTTTGAAGCTGTGAATAGGTTGGGTTCACGATGAATTGTCCGTCGATACGGGCTACACGAACTTCTGAAATCGGGGTCAGGAAAGGCACATCTGAAACGGCGATGGCAGCAGAAGCAGCCAACCCGGCCAGTGAATCGGCCATCACTTCAGCATCAGCTGAAATCAGGGTGATCATCATCACGGTTTCAGCATGAAAGTCAGCCGGGAAAAGCGGACGTAAAGCACGGTCAACCAGGCGGGCAACCAGAATTTCTTCGTCGGAAGGACGAGCTTCGCGTTTCATAAACCCACCGGGGAAACGACCGGCAGCCGAGAATTTTTCGCGATAGTCAACCGATAATGGCATAAAATCCACGTCTTCTTTGGCTTCTTTGGCGGCAACAACGGTTGCCAGTAACATGGTGTCACCCATTTTAACAACTACCGCACCGTCGGCCTGCTTGGCCAGACGTCCTGTTTCAATGGTAATGGTGCGGCCATCTCCAAGATCAATTGTTTTAATAATTGCTTGATTCATAATTTTTTGATAATAATAATTTTTGTGGTACTTCTAAATGGGTGTGGTGGGGATTTTCTTCAGAAATAAAATTTGCTGAAAATGCGTTCAGGAAAACAGTACCGCTCATTTTTCTTAAACGCATATAAAAATAAGAAAAGGCAATAAATATATTGCCTTTTCTGAGAGTTTTTATCGACGTAAGTTAAGGTCTTTGACGATAGCGCGGTAGCGCTCAATGTCTTTTTTCTTCAGGTAGTCGAGCAAGCTACGACGTTTACCTACCAGGGTAGTTAATGCACGCTGGGTACTGAAATCTTTTTTGTTTGCTTTCAGGTGCTCAGTCAGGTGGCTGATGCGGAACGAGAACAAAGCAATCTGAGCTTCCGGAGAACCGGTGTTGGTTGCAGAATTTCCGTATTTTTCGAAAATCTCAACTTTCTTTTCTGCTGATAAATACATGTGTTGTTTTTTAATTTGTTATACAATGTTTAAGCCGCAGCATCGCTATCAATAACAACAGCTTAAAATTATTTTAAAGCGTGGCAAAAGTAAACAAATAGTTTTGAAATTCAAGTAGCTGACTTTAATATTTTTAGCAGAGAATGAGATAAGTTTATTCTACCAATAAAAAGGCTGCTGATCATTTGACCAGCAGCCTTCACAATATTTACTTGAAATAAGTTTTAGTTATCGTCTTCAGCCGGAATTGATGTCAATGCCGGTACATTAAGCGCATAGCCATCGTATCCGTAGTTTTGGTTCAAACGGCCTTTGGTGTTCGAGCTGATGGCAGCCTGCGGAATTGGCCATAATACATGGTATGGGCTCATGGTGTATTCCTGACCATTATTCGCTTTTACGCCTTTGTTATAAAAATTGGTGTATTCCATAACTCGATCGTAGAAGAAGTTTTTAGTTCCGAAATTAGCTTCGTTGTAAGTTGTGCCGCGATAGGCCTTTCCTGTTTTTGCGAACAGGAACGAAATACGGTTCAACTCTGTTTTGCGAGGTTCTTCCCAATATAATTCACGGGCGCGCTCGTCGAGGATGGTGCCAATATCGAAGTTGGCAATATCGGTGTAAGGAGCACAACCTGCACGCTGACGGACTTTGTTTACATCAGCCATGGCATTGGCAACGTCACCTTTCCACCAGTATGCTTCGGCGCGGAGTAAATAAGTTTCGGCTAAGCGGAATACATACCAATCGTACGATCCTCCCTGTGGCTGAGTTCTGCGTGGATCAGGGCTGTACAGTTTGTAGTGTGGCCAGCCGAACCAGTTACGAATGGTGTCGGTCGTACTGATTTTCCCGTTTTCCATATAAAGCTGAAGGGGTTTATTGTAGTATTTCCCTTTTTTTGCATTGGTGTGATTGTAAACTAAATCTTCCATGTTCATCCAGTTGTATTTTTTGTGACGCAAATCGTTGGCATCGTCCCAGATTTTCTTGGTGTGATATGAAGTTCCGCGTGCACGACCTATACCACGGCCGAACGTTTCTACCAGTTTAATTTCCTGATTAGCCAAATCTGATGTTCCGGGTCCATATCCATCCGGAGTATAGAGCATGTTAGAGTTGGAAACACCCCAGAAAGGAACTGCATTACGCATAATCTGAAGATCGAGACGAGAGTCAACAAAATCTTCGCGTGAAAGGACCATAAACAGAACTTCTTTATTGGCTGCAATGGCCTTGTTTTGCCACCAGTGCAGGCGAGAAACCACATCGCTGCGACTAACGCCAAGATTAGTCAGGTAAGTTCCGTCTTCTTTCGGAATGCTGCCAAAAGCCGCGGTCATTAAACTATATGCCGGATTGTTTATAACGGCTGTGGCTGATTCAATAGCTTTGTCAAATTCGCCCAGAGAAAGATTAATTTTAGTCAATAAATGTCCGGCAGCTCCTTTGGTCACACGGCCCCGGTCAACATTATCGAGGCAGTTTGCCGCAGCAAACTCCATATCTTTCTGCATTTTCTTCAGAATAACATCGCGTTTGGTGGAATAAAAGTCGAGTTTTGGCTCTTTTACTTCCTTTGAAATAAAGGGTACATCGCCAAATTGGTTGCATAAGCGATAATAACGGAAAGCACGATGAAAATAAGCAGAACCCAAAACAGCATTCCGTTCGGTTTCTGATTTATATGTTGCATCGTCGATACGTGAAATTACCACGTTGGCATATTTAATTCCTTTGTATCCCTCATACCAGTACCAGCCAATTTTATTGAAGTCACCATTGTTGAGTTGGGATGTTGGAGTAATCTGGATATTCAGGTTTTGTGCAGGTCCTGGCTTGTCAGTCGTTCCTTCAACACAAACTTCGGAGAAAACCAATTCAGTAATAATTGGGGCAGCATCGCCATACCATTCGTAGCGCATATTGCGTTCGCAGGCGGTTAATGCGGCGTACATCCCTTTGGCGTCAATCAATGAGTTTTCGGGGGCAAAGAAAGAAAGGGGCTTGGGGTCAAGCCAATCTTCATTACAGCCAATTGTTCCGAGCGTGAACGAAACAATCAACGCGAAACGGGTAAAAAATTTGATATTCTTTGTTTTCATAATGGTCATTCTTAAAAGTGATTAAAGTGTTAAGTTTACTCCTAAAGTGAAATAGCGTGGGTTTGGTCCACTGTTTTCAGGATCCCAGAAACTCCATTCCGGAGCCCACCATCCCACATTGCGAACGGTAGTAAACACTTTAAGGTTTTGAATCTGTGCCCGGTGAAGAATGGCAGAAGGCACATTGTATGACAGGGAAATGTTGTCGAGACGAATGAACGAGCGATCTCTCCAAACATCGAATACTGCTCCACCCTGTGCTGAATAAATGCGGGCATAGTCGTTGTAGGGCGTTTCAGGAGTCCAGAATGGCATCACATAAGAGTTGACCCTTTCCGGAAAACTGTCGCGGTTTTTAGCCGAGTTCATGGTTCCCATGTGTCCCCAATAGGAATAGATCATAAATGATGCCTCGAAGTTTTTGAAGAATGAAAATTCGTGACGCATGTTCCAGCGGAAACGTGGTTCACGGTAACCGAGGAACTGGTTGTCGAGGTTGTTGATTTTCCCATCTGTATTTACGTCTTCCAGTTTAAAATCGCCTGGGAACTGGCCGTATTTGGTTGCTTCAGCTTCTTCCCCAATTTGCCATACGCCGAGGATTTTGGGTTGCCAGATGACGTCAATTGGCTTACCAATGAACCAGCCGTTGGTGTAATCGTCCGGTTCTTCCTGCCCGATAACGTTGCCTTCAGCATCTTTTACATCGACCAAATCGCCGTATAAGCTGACGATTTCGTTACGGTTAAGCGACATGTTTACGTTGGCATTCCAGGTGAAATTATCGCGTTTCATAATTCTGGAATTCAGGACAATTTCAAGGCCATGATTGTTCACCTGCCCCAAGTTGGTAGCTACTGAGCTGAATCCAAGAATGTCGGGTAATGCACGATTTACAAGTACGTCTTTAGTTGTAGCAGTATAGTAGTCGATTGATCCGTCGAATAAACCGTTTTTGATTGAAAAGTCAAAACCAAAGTTGAATGATTCGGTTTGTTCCCATTTCAGATTCGGATTGGCCATGCGGTTAACGTAAAGCTGAGTTCCTTCGTAAACAGTACCATTTGAGGTTTGATAAGGATATTTACCAGTTGACATGTCTGACAAACCTTCATAGCGGCCGATAGCGCGGTTTCCGTTGCTACCCCAAGAGAAACGAAGTTTACCGTAAGTCAGAATATCATTTTTTGCAAATTCTTCTTCCGTCAATACCCATCCGAAAGCTGCTGAAGGGAAGTAGCCATAAGGGTTGTTTTGTCCGAATGCCGAATAACCATCACGACGCATGGTCATAGTCAGCATATAACGATCTTTTAGTGAGTAGAAAACCCTTGCCATTAAGGCGTTAGCAGTTTCATATTCGTCGTTGCTCGTAATTTGGAATGTAGTCCCGACACCGGCTTCCATACGGTGATATCCAAGTGCATCTGTTGGCTGGAAGTTTTGTGCTGACATATAATCTGACCAATAGTTATATTTTTCAGCATTTGCCAGCAAGGTGACGTCAAATTTGTGAATTTGGTTAAAGGTCTTGTTCCACTTAATCAGGTTGTCAATCTGCCAAGCATAGGTTTTACTATTCAACCGTTTTGCCTGACCTCCAAACAATGCCCAGTCTTCGTGTTTCGAGGATTGATGGTTAAGGAATTCATACCACTCAAAACGGGGAGCGAAATTCATTTGATAAGAAATGCCAAGTGGCAGCTTGATTTGTGCGTAAAGAGTAGTATTCAAAGTATTATAAACCCTATTTCTGGTTTGGAAAGTCATGTCATACAAAGGATGTTTTGCTCCTCGGCCAAGATCATCCACCGGGCTGATTCGCCAGGTAATACCGTCGTCTTTGTATATCGAACCCCAGGGAGAGTTATTTACACGAAGAGCCCAATCGGCTTGAATGGTTGGATCCGGATTTGAACCATCGGAATTGGCGCGATTCATTTTACTTTCGTCGCGGTTGGCAAACTGAGTGTTGATACCTACTGACAACCAATCGGTAACTTTAGCATCGAGGTTAATTCTGCTTCGGATGGTTGAGAATCCGTCACCCACGATAATACCTTCGTTGTTGTTGTATCCGAGAGAGAAGTAATAAGTGATTTCGTCTTTTTTCCCCGATAAAGAAATGTTGTGGTCCTGGCGAATTCCGTTACGGAATACCATGTCAGTCCAGTCAACTGTTTTTCCGGCCTTGTAATTGGCAATTTCAACAGGGAGAAGTCCTAAACGAGCTAACCAAACATCAGTTAATTCACCCGTGCTGCCATCTCTCCACATGGTTTCGGTAACTCCTTCAGGTAGCTTGGCTGGATCAACAAATTTATACAGCTTGGTATTGGTTGCCGCATTGTAATAGTTTAACGACTGCATTACTTTGGTTCTCCATGAAAGGAATTCATAGGGTTTATAAACATCTTCAAGAGTAGCCATTGTTGCCAAACCAATACTTGAATTTACGTTAATAACCGGTTTCCCGGCTCTACCTTTTTTGGTGGTAACCATGATAACGCCATTTGCCGAGCGTGCTCCGTAAACGGCTGCCGAAGAAGCATCTTTCAAAACGTCGATTGATTCAATGTCGTTCGGGTTAATGTCTTCCAGTCCGCCCTGATAAATCACACCGTCCAAAACGATTAGTGGGCTCGATCCGGCAGTCAACGTATTGTCTCCGCGAATTTCGAGGCTACCGCCACCTTTTGCATTGGTTGAAAAACCTACCTGCAAGCCTGCAATGTTACCACGAAGTAAATCCTGAAGTGCCTGTGGCTTTTCATTTTCAACCTGCGAAGCTTTTACCGAAGTTACCGATCCGGTCAGGTCGCTTTTTTTCATGGTACCATAACCAACGGCCACTACCTCCTCCAAACCGATGGATTCTTCTTCCATGGTCACATTAATACTTGCTTTGTTGTTGATTGGTATTTCCTGTGACTTAAGTCCTACGAAAGAAAAAAGAAGCGTGGACGTACCGGAAGGTACACTAAGGCTATACGCTCCGTTTACATCGCTAATGGTGCCGATAGTGGTACCTTTAACGGTAACGGTTACGCCTGGAATTACCGAACCGGTTTTGTCCTTGACGACACCTCTTACTGTGAATTTCTGTTCTTGTTCGGAAAAGGTGGGATTGTCTGTGTCGTTTATATTGGAAATCACGATGTAACGGTCAACAATTCTGTATTTTAAATCTGTCCCGTCGAGCACAGAGTCCAGAATTTTGTCGATCGTCTGATTCTTTACATCCAATGTAAATCTTCAGCTAAAAGTGAACTGGTAGTGTTGCAAAACAAAGAGACAT
>CAYRBM010000120.1:0-15837 GCA_964422425.1 uncultured Odoribacter sp. | reverse complement strand
GTTGAATATTCCTGAAAAACGGTGTCTGTGTAGTTTAGCTTTCCGTATTCTTCTTCGCGAAGAGGGTATTTTTCCAGACTGATGTAATTAATGCCGATGTTTTTCTCCTGGGCATAACAAAATGATAAAAAAGCATTTAGTCCGGTACCAAAACCAATTTCGAGGATAGTGATTTGTTCGGAAGAGCATTGCTGCAATCCTTGACCAATGTAAATGTGCATCGATTCCTGGATGGCTCCGTGCACAGAGTGGTAATGTTCGTTGAGTGCAGGCAGGTATATGGTATGTGAGCCATCTTCAGTAATCATCAGTTCCCTTTGCATCATTTGAATATTAAGGTTTAATAACCGGCAAAATAACTAATTTTACATCCTTATAAAAACCGGAGGTTTCATGTTAATCAAAATCTATCCTGAAAATCCAAACCCCAAAGATGTCAGGCAGGTTGTAGAAGTTTTGAAAGATGGTGGAATAATTGTTTATCCTACTGATACTGTTTATGGCTTAGGATGTGATATTACGAATGCCAAAGCTGTTGAAAAAGTTGCCAGATTCAGGAATGTTAAAATTGAAAAATCAAATTTTTCATTTATTTGCAGCGATTTAAGTCACCTTTCTGATTATACCAAACCTGTTCCCAATCAGGTTTTCAAACTTTTAAAACGGTACCTTCCGGGGCCATTCACCTTTATTTTGAATGCCAACAGCAATGTGCCCAAATACTTTAAAGGGAAGAAAAAAACAGTTGGGATTCGTATTCCCGATAACCCGATTATTTTAGATATTGTCAAAGCTCTTGGTAATCCAATCATGTCAACCTCTATCCATGATGATGACGAGATTGTGGAATATTCAACCGATCCGGAACTTATTCACGAACGCTTCAAAGATATTGCCGATCTGGTTATTGATGGCGGTTATGGCGATAATGTGCCTTCAACAATAGTTGATTGCACTGATGATATTCCCATGATAGTCAGGCAGGGAAAGGGAATCTTCGAAGATTGAAAGACGCATTATTTTCTCCAGAAAGCAGGTGAAAACAGCACTAATACTGTAAATAATTCCAATCGTCCGAGAAGCATCAGGAAAGATAGAAACCATTTTCCAACCGGGTGAAGTGTGCTGAAATTTTCGGCTGGCCCAAAAATGCCGAGTCCCGGACCAATATTCCCCATTGATGTAGCTACAGCACCCATTGCCGATGATATATCGGGAACAAAAATTGTGAGCAGAACGGTACTTACGATGAAAATGGCCATGTAAAACATGAAGAATGCGAGTACATTGGTGATTATCTGGTCGGAAACTGGTTTGTTGTTGAAGCGAACAGGTATAATGGCATTGGGATGAATCAGTCTTCTCAGCTCATAATAACTGTTCTTGAGCAACAAAACCACCCGCATAATTTTCAATCCACCACCGGTTGACCCTGCACTTCCGCCGAAAAAGAATACAACAAACAAAACAAAGGTAAGGAACGGTACCCAGTGCATATAGTCAACGGTTGCATAACCTGTGGTTGAAATGATGGTTACGACCTGAAATAATGCGTCGCGAAACGATTGCTCAATTCCAAGATCAGTTGTAACCTGCAATCCGACAAAGATAATCAGGGTGAAAGCAGCAATAAACATTAAATAATACCTGGCTTCTTCATCTCGCACGGCTTTCTGGAATTTTCCAGTCAGAAAAAGGAATGAGATAGTGAAATTCATCCCTGCAATGATGGTAAAAATGATAATGACGTACTCGATAAATGGCGATGACCAATAGGCAATGCTGGCTTGTTTGGTCGAATATCCGCCGGTTGCCATCGTGGTAAACGAATGATTAACTGCATCAAAAAATGTCATCCCTCCTATCCATAAGAATATGGTCTCCAAAGCCGTAAAAAGCAAATAGATCAGCCATAGATTTTTTGCAGTTGACTGAATCCGGGGGCTGAGTTTATCGGCTACCGGTCCGGGAACTTCTGCGGAAAAAAGCTGCATCCCGCCAATACCAAAAATAGGTAAGATCGCCAGACTTAAAACGATAATTCCCATCCCTCCAAGCCATTGAGTCATACTCCTCCAGAAAAGAATTCCGTACGGCAGCGATTCAATGTTGTTTAAAATTGAGGCTCCCGTAGTTGTAAAACCCGACATGGTTTCAAAAAATGCATCAGTCAGGTTTGGTATTGCCCCACTTAACAAATAAGGCAAACTTCCAAAAAATGAGAAAACGACCCAAACAAGACTGACGATGATAAAACCTTCGCGTTTACCTAATTCTTTGCTTGCCTTTTGTGTCAATAAAAGAAGCAATCCTCCCAGTCCGGAGCAAATCAGCATCGACTGAAGCAAGGCAAAAATATCCGGTCCCTGGTAAATGATGGACACCAACATGGCAATCATCATAGCCAAACCCTCTACAATCAATAAAAAACCCAGGATACGGAATATCAGTTTTAGGTTTATCATGAAACAGAAATGCTTGCTGTTATTTGAAAATTTTGTCGAGTTTGTTGATTGAAGATGTGAGGGTAAGCACAACGACAAGATCGCCTACCTTAATTTGAGTTTCACCGGTTGCTACAAAACCGATGTTGTTCCGAATAATACCGGCAATGATCATATCCTCAGGAATACCTAGGTCGCGAATCGGTTTTTGAGTGATTTTTGATTCACTTTGAATCTGGAATTCAAAAACTTCGGCGTCAGATGCCGTAAGGCATTTGGCGTGAGCCACCGATGCTCCGATGGTATATTTATAGATGTAGCTTGCAGCTAAAAGTTTTTTATTGATGATGCTGCCAATACCCATTCCTTCAGCCATTGTCATGAAATCGATATTCTCAATTTCGGCTATGGTACGCTTTACTCCAAACGATTTTGCTAGATGACAGGAAAGAATATTGGTTTCTGAATTTCCGGTTACAGCCACAAAGGCGTCCATTTTTTCAAGCGATTCTTCTTTAAGTAGTTCCAGGTTTCGTCCATCACCATGAATGACCAGCGCATTCCCCAGTTTCCCTGCAACTTTAACACTACGGTCGCGATCGGCTTCGATGATTTTGATGTTGTATTGATCTCCCAGTTTTTCAACGGCCTTTTGAGCAATTCGACTTCCCCCAAGTATCATGATGTTTTTGACCTCAAAAATTTGCTTCCCCGATATTTCAAAAATCAGGTTTAAATTTGACTTGGTGGTGATGAAAAAAACGATGTCACCATTCAAAATCATGTGCTTGCCATGCGGTACAAATACTTTTGTTCCCCTGTTAATGGCCACAGCGCGAATATCTTTATTCATGGCCGAAATATCTTCAAGGGTCTTGTTTACAACCGGAGCATTATTCCTGATTTTAATGCCAAGAAGTATCAGCTTTCCGCCCGAAAATTCGATCATTTCGCGAGTGCCGACCTGCTTGATAGATCTGACAATTTCTTTGGCAGCAAGGTTTTCAGGATAAATCACTTCGTCAACCCCAAAATGGGTAATTCGTGCTCGGTTTTTCTCATTTAGAAATTCTCCGTTATTTACGCGGGCTACCGTACGTTTTGCTCCCAAATTCTTGGCAATGATGGAAGAAACTACATTTCGGTCTTCAAAAGGAGTAACTGCAATAAACAAATCGGCTTTTGATACTCCTGCATCCTGAAGGTCGCGAAATGAATTGGGAAATCCAGTCATGGTAAGTAAATCGACCTGATTGGCTATAGGTTGAAGTTTTTCTGCATCTTCATCCATCAGGACGATATCGTGGTTTGATTTACTCAACATTCGGGCAAGGTGGGTTCCAACTTCACCTGCCCCAACTATTACAATTCTCATCTCCGTTTATCCTTTCAAAAAATGAGGTGCCAAGATACAACAAAATTGACTGACAACTTCCCGCTAAGTTATATTTGCCTCGGATTGATAACTTATTTTAATCCAATGTGAACTCTTTAAAGCTTTAATGCAAATGCACCTTTTTGTTTGTTCATCAAATCAATGACAAATACTTTTTTCGCATCGGAATACGAGTTACTATAGACAAAGGTTGTGTCTGCCGTTTCATTTTTACGAGAATTGTATTTTGAAGATTGAAATCTCATTAAATCAGTGTTTTTTACATCTCTATTCTCTGATTTTACAGGGAGATTAATCAGACAATTTAAAAATTGAATGTGATTTGAACTTATTATGAGCTCATCGGATGATAACTCGGGAAGGCTCTTAATATCTATAACATTGGGCTCGTAGAGCATTAAATTATTCTTTACCCGCTCTATTGTATTTTTGGCAACTGCCGGAATGGAATCCGGGGTGTCGGTTATTAAATAATTGGTTCGCCCGTTAATCAGATGTATAACTGTGTTTGGCGAATTATATACATACACACTTTTCTGATTGATCAGATTCATTTTTACAAATAAAGCATCGGTTTGAACGATAAGAATGGCCATCATTCCGCTTAACAGCCATTTCCTGTTTTTTGAATAAAGAAATATGAGCATACTGACTAAAACAAAATACAGTGCGATTGTTTGGCGCTGATTCAGAATTATACCGTCGCTTACGGCATAGGGAAGTGAATCAATTTCCTTGAGAATATAGAGCATTCCAAATGTTAGTTCCTGAATGCCTTGTCCAATAAGAATAGCCAGTGATTGAAAGGGAATTAGTACGAAAAAGGCCAAAACAAGCCAGATTATCAGTGTCGTAATTGGAATAACAATGTAATTGCTTAACCAGAATAAATTAGGAAACTGATTGAAATAATATAATCCCAAAGGAAATGTAGCTAATTGTGCGGCAACCGATACGGCAAATAATGCCCATGCTTTTTTGAGCAGAGCGTTTTTTAATTTTAGCATTCCTTCGATTTGAGGCTGGATGAGTACAATCCCAATTACAGCCAAATATGAAAGCTGGAACCCAATGTCGAAAATTACGTTTGGATTCAGCAAAACAAGAAAAAGAGCTGAAGCAGTTAATGAGTTAAAAATATTTGAAGGTCTTCTCAGACTATTCCCAATGATAACGAATGAAAACATTACGGTTGCCCGCTGAACGGAGGGTGAAAACCCCGTAACTATGGCATAAAACCATAATGCAGCCAGCATCAAAACTGAAAAGATTGTGTTGCCGGATTTTCCTCTTTTGAGGAATGCCAGTAAGACGCCCAGAATATAATAGATCAATGCCACATGCAAGCCCGAAACCGATAATACGTGCATTGCACCTGTTGATGCAAAATAATCGAGCGTTTCTTTATCCAGCTCGGCCCGGTAACCCAAAGTCAGTGCTGAAACAACTGAGCGTTCTTCTTTTGAGGGCAAAACCTCAGTCAGTCTGACTACCAGTTTATCTCTTATTTGCTCAGGTATGTATTTCAGCCGGTTAGTCTTCTCGCCGGTTTTCAGGTAAGTTCCATAAGGCAGGTATGCCGAATACCAAATTCCTCTTTGGTTCATCATCATTTGGTAATCGAATTCAAAGGGATTCCCGGAATTCGTTATTAATTGAGGTTTTAGTATTGCGATAAGCTGATCCCCTGTCGTTATGGTAGAATCAAAATTTTGAGTTGAGAAATAGGCAATGATTTTTTCGGGTTCCACTAACTTATCATTTCTAATCAACAAGATTGTTTGAAATGATTTGGTCTTTTGAATGGGTTTTTGGCATACTTCTGCCAGAAAATAATTTTTGCTGCTGAATGATGGGATTTGCCTTTCATTATTGGCGTTGTGATAAAAGAAACCACAGAAGAGGATACAGACAGAAACTAAGAAATTTTGAATTTTTGAGGTATTAAAATCTGTATTGAACCAGAAAAAGATCAGGGTGCAGATCAATAAGGTAAAAGTAGTGCCTGAAAAATAACTATTTAGATGAAAGAAATGATTTAGGATAATGCCAGCCAGGAAAAGACTGGTAATCCGGATAAAGGGTATTGCCTGAAAAATATTACGACGAACTGGCATGTTGAAATTTTATGCCAGTTACGCAGATTGGTTATGTTGAGTTTAAAGGAAATTGGATTTTTTGCACGAATCGTCGATTTTTACGCTTGAATCAACTGATTGAGTGAACGAATCGACCGATTTAGCTATTTCCCCGGAATTCTGATGCGATATTTGGGTTGCACCTTTCCTTTTGAAATTGCTGTTAGCTTACTTTTAAGTATCCTTCGCTTTAATGGATTTAGGTAATCCACAAACATAACTCCTTCCAGGTGATCATATTCGTGCTGAATAACCCGCGCTGTAAATCCACTGTAAACTTCTTCAAGTTCATTGAAATTTTCGTCCACATACTTTATCCTTACCGAATCAGGCCTCTGCACATCTTCCCTGATTTCCGGCAAACTTAGACAACCTTCATTCATTACCCATTCATCGCCGAATTTTTCGAGAATAATCGGATTGATAAATGCCTTTTTTATTCCTGACTGTTCTTCGTCTTCATCAGAAGTCGTATCGAGAACAAAAATACGAATAGCCTGTCCAACCTGTGGTGCAGCCAATCCAACACCATCCGAATTGTACATGGTTTCGAACATGTTTTGAATAAATCCTTTCAAATCTGGAAATTCCTTGGTAATGGGTTCAGCTTTTTTCCTCAGAACAGGATCGCCAAATACAGTAACCGGATAAATCATCTACGTATAATTTTTTCGTTCCAAATAGCTTTGCAAAATAATAGTGGCACTAACTCCATCAATTGTTTCTTTGTTTTGCCGGTCTTTTTTCTTTAAACCGGCATCAATCATTGTTTGAAATGCCATTTTCGAGGTAAACCGTTCATCTACTTGTTCAATGGGCATTTCCGGATACTCTTTCTGAAATTTCTTCAGAAACGGATTGATATATTGAACGGCTTGAGAGGGCTGATTGTTCATTTGAACCGGATATCCGATAATTATCTTTTCCACATTTTCCTTTGAAAAATAATCTTTTAGGAATATCCAGATTTCGTTTGTTGGAATAGTTGTTAAACGGGTAGCAATCATCTGCATCGGATCGGTAACCGCCAGTCCTACACGTTTTTGTCCAAAATCAATCGCCAATATTCTTCCCATGTGTGCTTATTTGATGGCAAAAGTAACATTTATAAGCGAAATTTTTTGGCACACGCTTTGTTTTACCCTAAGCAGATTACCGGTAAAGTTCAAAAATTATTGATTATTCACCTTAAACTTGAGGGTCATGAAAACTTTAGATTATTTAAGGCAGTATTTTCCGGTTATGACCATTTCACTGGTACTTTTAGCTTCTGGATTTGAAGCTTCTGCCCAAAACCGCCGGAATGATGAACGAAGAGACGATTATCGCGGGAAAAAGGAATATCGTGAGTCGGATAGAAAATGGAAAGATAGGAATGACAGCTATTACGAACACAACAACAGAAATAAGTATGAAAGTCGTATTGAATACCATCCAAAATATACTAAAAAGTACAAATACGGTCATTCAAACTACTTTGATCATCCGCGTTATGGTAAAGTTTATAGCCGTTTCGATCACAATCCTGTAGTATTTAAGCACCGCCACGGCGATTATTATTACTACAACAATCATTTTTACAGGTATCATCGTGGAGTTGGATACTGTGTGGTAGAGCCTCCACGCCATGTTTATTTCAATCATTTGCCCGACGATTGCCGAAGAGTGAGAATAAACGGACAGGTTTTCTTCCAGCTCGGAGATGTGTTCTTTAGACCATCAGTTCAGGGATATGCCGTTGTTCAGGCACCTGTAGGAATTCATATTTCTGCAAGTTTTTAGAGTTATCTTCCTTTTAATTTCAAAATGGCTGCATAAAAATGCAGCCATTTTTTTTGCCTGACGATTCAGTTAGTATAGAGTTAATTGTTTCAGATTTTATCTGTTTGATCATGCTATTTCTCAAATTGAAATACCTCGGACTTCCTCCAAAAATTTTTGAATTAAAATTTGTTTTAGATTGAAAACTTTTGTGGTGTCAGTTTCCCGAATATCCTTTCCAGAATCCACAATTAATTGCACGGGTAAACCAATATTCATTTGTTTTTCTTCTGATTTAAAATTTGATAAATTCAATTATCTTTAATTTTTTCAAAAGCAATTGAATGGAAGATTTTATTTTTCATCAAACTACTGATGCAGATGGAATAGTGATAGGAATTGAACTGAGCGGAATGTTGGTTCTTGATCATGCACAAAGTCTGAAAAAAGAGTTTCTTAACGTAATCCTTCATACCGGAAAGCGGTTGAAAATTGCTATTTCCAGCCCCGAGGAAATTGACCTTTCATTTATTCAGCTTTTTGTATCCTTCATCCAAAATCTGGATGAAATAAATGTACTCTACCGGATTGACTGGACTTTAGATGAAGACCAGAAAATATTGCTTGAACGGGTAGGGTTGAGTAATGAATTATTTTTGATCAATTAAATATGGGAAAACGGATTTTGATTGCTGACGATTCAGAGAGTATTCGCGAGGTTTTAGCATTCAGTCTGAGCAATGCAGGCTACGAAGTTATGATGGCTTGCGACGGGTTGGATGCGCTGAAGTATTTTGATGGCCGTTCAATTGATTTAGTGTTGACTGACTATCACATGCCAAATCTAAACGGTTTGGAGTTGATTGCCAAAGTGAGAACGATGAACAACTACAAATACCTTCCCATTTTGGTTCTTACCACTGAAAGTCAGTCGGAATTGATTCGGGAAGCCAAAAATGCCGGTGCAACCGGATGGCTCATGAAACCATTTAACACCGAAAAACTATTGCTGACCCTACGAAAAGTTATTCGTTGATGGACACATTTGCTGAAAAATTCAAAGGTGAGGTTGAGGAATATTGTGAAAAACTTGAATCGGGTTTGCTGATTCTGGAAAATGATCCTCAGAATGAGCAGATCATTGGCGAAGTTTTTCGCATTATGCACTCCATGAAAGGCAGTGGTGGCATGTTTGGTTTCGATTTACTAAGCGATGTGACTCACGACCTGGAAACACTTTTTGATATTTTCAGAAGTAAAAAACGAATTATTGATGCAGATGTAATTGCTTTTACATTGAAATCGGTTGATGGCCTGAGAGGGTTGATGGTTCAAAATCCAACGGTGGAGCAAAGAGCCAAAGCCAATGAAATGAAGGTAGCCACCTGCGATTTGATTGCGAAGATTTTGCCTTCCGGACAGAGCGAAGAAAAAAACAATATTCATCACATATCACTGGCTTCTCCTGAAACTAATCAGACCACTTACTACATCTCCTTTGTTCCTGACGAAAATATTCTGACCAATGGCACCAATCCACTTTATTTAATTGATGAACTTAATGCATTAGGGGAATGCAATGTTCAGGTCTCTTTCGATCGTTTGCCTTTGCTAAGGGATATTGAACCTGAAAAATGCTATGCGTCGTGGTACCTTTTCATCGCAACTTCTGAATCGGAAGATACACTTCGTGATGTCTTTATTTTTGTGGGTGATTTGGCTCAAATTGAAATAGAAAAAGTAGCGCAGGGCAATGTAATTCATGATGAAACCATTTTAGCCAATTATCTAAATACAAAATTAAATAAGGAGGAATGGGAATTCTCGGAGCTTAAGGCTCCTGAAATTGAAGCCGCATCAGAATCATCCTTAATTGAAAAGGAAGAGGCTGGAGTTTTGCTAAAATCTTCGGAAGAGGCATCTCCAAATGCAGTATTTGCTCAAACGACCGTGGATTCAATTCGGGTTAGTTCAAAAAAAATAGATCATTACATGAATTTGGTGAGCGAGTTAATCACTACTCAATCCCGCCTCGAATTGCTGTCGTCCACCATAAATAATGCCGAACTCGAATTAGTAACCGAATCTCTGGGAAAGTTGAGCAGACAGTTGCGCGACAATGCCTTTTCAATGAGTCTGATTCCGCTTCAAAGTGTGGCCACCCGTTTTAAGCGGCTTATCCACGACTTGTCGAAAACACTTGATAAGGAAGTTGTTTTAGTTACTGAAGGGATGGAGACTGAATTGGATAAAAATATCATAGAGCGTCTGATAGAACCTCTTTTACATCTGATTCGTAATTCGTTGGATCATGGTATTGAAAGTAAAACTGAACGTATAAAAGCAGGTAAACCATCGTCCGGTAGAATTTCTATTAAGGCTACTACAGTTGGAAGTTTCGTGCAAATTGAAACTGAAGATGACGGAGCTGGAATTGATCTGGATAAAATTTGGCAGAAAGCCGTTAATCAAGGTATTTTATCTGATCAATCAAAAATTTCGGAGGAAGAAACTCTTCAACTGATTTTTGAACCGGGTTTTTCCACTGCCGAACTTGTAACTGATGTTTCGGGCAGAGGTGTGGGAATGGATGTTGTGAGAAAAAGAGTGCGAGAGATGCGTGGCAGCATTGATGTTTCTACTGAAAAGGGAGTTTTTACCCGGTTTACAATCAAATTGCCCTTGTCGCTTTCTATTATTGATGGACTGCTAACCGCTGTTGGTGGAAATTTTTATGTGATTCCGACTGCGTCAATCCGTAAAATACACCTTGTAAATAGTGAGTTATTGAAAAAAGAATCCGGACGGGTTGTAGAACTTGATGATGTGCAGGTTCCATACCTTAATATACACGATGAATTCAGAAACGCTGATCGCATTCCTGATGAGCAGTTTGTGGTTGTTGTTTCATACGATAATCAGGATTTTGGGTTAGTTGTGGATGAGGTGATTCGCGAGTATCAGGCAGTAATAAAACCTTTGGGTTTGCTGATGAAAGGACACGATGTTTTTTCAGGAGCCAGCATATTGGGCACAGGACAACTGGCCCTGGTGATTGACATCAATAAAATGATTCAAAAATATTCATAAAGCGATGGCTGCAGAAATTATTCAAGGATTGAATTCATACTTTACTTTCAGACTGGGAGATGTGCTTTTTGCAGTCAATATTGGGAATATGACTAAGATTCTTAAGCTGACTGAAATTACAAGGGTTCCCAACTCTCCGCCTTATTTTAGGGGAATAATCAACCTGTTTGGCGAGGTACTGCCGGTTTTTGACGGGAGACTAAAATTTGGTTTTCCGGAAGTTGAACAAAGGCGGGATACCTGCATTTTGGTTCTTGTTTCTGAAATTAATGGTCAACCGGTAAGCTCTGGCCTGATTGTGGATTCGGTTGAAAAAGTAATTGTTTTTAATCCTGACCAGATAAAGCCACCTCCTTCGGTTGGTAAGGGCTTCAACAGCTCCTATATCTCTGGAATAGCCACGGTTAACGAGGAGTTTGTCATTATTCTGAACCTTGAAAAAATATTTTCGGAGGAGGAAATTAATTTGATAGTTACAGATAAAACTAACGCATAAAAAACTGGATATGAGATTTGTTGATTTAAAAATCCGGACAAAGTTGATGGGTGCATTCAGCGTTTTAATCCTGATTGGCTTTTTCCTGGCTGTCAGTTCAGTTGGAACTCTTCTTTTTTTCAAAAAAGATATCAATTCGTTCACCCGTGAGTTTCTGCCACAGCTTGAATTGTCAACACAACTTAGCACACGCACTCAGCTGGTTGCTTTCTACATGGAAAGTTACTACCTGACTGGAAAATCACATTATTTTCAGGCTGCCCGCTCTGAACTTGATTCGCTGAAAAATGCCCTGGGCAAGGGTGAGGTGCTTTTGGAAAAATCAACAAACCTTACTGAGCTTGAACAGAATCTTAGCGAAGCGATGATTCAGGTTCCTCAATACGAGCAAATTATCATGCTGGCATTCAGAACAGTTCAGGATGTTAATATTTTAAAGGGGCAAATTGAAAAAAGTACAAGTATTTTTGCCGGAAGTTGCCGTCAACTGCTTAAAGCACAGAATCAATCGTTGCGAAGAGAAATTGCAGGCAGTCAATCAACCGAACTGCGGTTGAGAAAAATAAGCAGCGTGACATCGATCATAGACTCCGCTCAGGTTATACAGAGTGAAGTTTTCAAGGCACTTTCCGTACACGATAATTCTTCACTTAATGAAGCGCTGAGAACATTTGGTTTTATTCAATCTCAGATAACTTTTCTGAAATCCAATTTGAAGATCCGGTCCGATATTGAGTTGATTAATCAGGTTGAGAAGGCAATGATCAACTATCAAACAGCAGTCGCCAAATTGTCGGAGAAGATTGATAAACTGATGGAGTTCAGAAAAACGGATGATGCTATTTCTTCCAAACTGGTTCAAACTTCCAATAATTTGAGAACATCTGCTGTTTATTACACTTCCGAAGTTGCGAACGGATTTAATGACTCCATCCGATCGGCCGTATTTTCAAAAATCTTAATTGTGTTGGTTGCCCTTGCCTTTGCCATTTTTACCGGAGTTTACATTTCACGAATCATAACCGAACCATTGATGAAAGGCATTGAATTTGCCCAAAAAATGGCCAAAGGTGATCTGAACGCACAAATCGATGTTAATCAAAAAGATGAAATTGGAATTCTGGCTTCCAACTTGCAGCTAATGAGCAACCGGATCAGGGAAATAATTTCTTACGTTTCAACAACGGCCGATAATCTGGCGGGAGCAAGCCTTGAATTGAGTTCAACTTCGCAACTGGTTTCGCAGGGAGCATCTGAGCAGGCCTCATCTGCTGAAGAAGTTTCGGCAGCTATAGAACAAATGGCTGCAAACATTCAGCAAAACAAGGAAAATGCAAAACTAACTGAAAACATTGCCATTAAAGCTGAAAAGGATATTGGTAAAGGAAATGGGAAAGTGATTCAAACGATGGATGCCATGCACGAAATTGCCAATAAGATTTCAATCATCGGCGATTTTGCATTTCAAACCAATATTTTGGCATTGAATGCTGCTGTTGAAGCTGCCCGTGCCGGAGAACACGGACGTGGGTTCGGAGTTGTGGCAGCAGAAGTAGGAAAGCTGGCCGAACGCAGCAAACAGGCTGCTCAGGAAATCGATCAGCTTACAAAATCGAGCGTGTATAATTCAGAAGAAGCGGGCAAGCTGATGAATGAGATTGTTCCCGATATTCAAAAGACTTCTCAGTTAATTCAGGAAATATCGGCGGCCAATATGGAGCAAAGTGCCGGCGCCGATCAAATAAATCTGGCCATTCAGCAATTAAATATGGTGACTCAACAAAATGCCGCTTCGGCAGAAGAACTCTCAACCAATGCTGTGGAACTTTCGGCACAGGCTGAACAACTGCGAGAGATTATATCCTTTTTCAAAATTGATTCAGAAAGTCAATACACTAAAATGCCTGAAAAACAAATGTTTTATGGGTCTGATGTTTTTACGGAAAAGAGTGAAGTCAGGAGAGGGGGCGTATTAATTGACCTTGATCAACCCGATGTCTCAGACGAAGAATTTGAGCGATTCTAAAATTGTTACAAAGTGCAGGTGAAACAGGAATTCATTAAAATATCAGACGAGTTATTTCTTCAGTTGGGTCGGTTAATCACCGATCGCTACGGAATTAAGATGCCACCGGAGAAAAAAATCATGTTTCAGGCCCGATTGCAAAGGCGTTTGCGCGAGCTGAACATTTATTCGTTTGAAGAATATGCCGAACGCTTGCTTCATTTGCAAGGTGAATCTTCAGAATTTTCAGTTTTGGCCGACTACATCTCTACCAATAAGACTGAGTTTTTCAGGGAGAAAGACCATTTTAGCTTTTTAGCTCATCAGGTAATTCCCGATTTCCTTTCCGGAAAAACTGTTTATCCGCTGCCTGCTCTCAAAATATGGAGCGCCGGATGTTCAAGCGGACAGGAAGCCTATTCAATTGCCATTACGCTGGAAGAATGTAATCGCTCAAATGGCGGGAAGCTTGATTATTCCATTTTGGCTACCGACATTTCGACGAGAATGCTGAAAGCCGCCCGTGAAGCGGTTTATCCAATGACTCAGACTGCTGAAATAGCCTTCGAGCTGAAGAAAAGGTATTTTCTGAAGAGCAAGGCTACGCACGACCCGAAAGTAAGGCTTTCGAAAGAGATCAGGGATAAGGTTAGACCAGCCTACCTGAACCTGATGGATGAGTTGTACCCGTTTGAATCTCCGTTTGATGTAGTGTTTCTGCGCAATACGCTGATTTATTTTGATCAGCCTGTACAGCAGAAAGTTTTATCGCGGGTTACCGATCATTTAAAACCGGGAGGTTATTTGTTTATCGGTCATTCCGAATCGTTGATTAACATGGTTTTGCCAATTAAATCTGTTGCTCCGAGTGTTTATAGAAAAATTAATATTTAATGCTTATGGATTACTCTAAAAACGAACCAAACGAATTGGACAAGCTTCGTAGCGAGATTGATGCGCTAAAGCGTGAGAATGAAGATTTGGTAAAAAATCTGTACAAGGTCAATGAGAAATTGCGCGATTCAGAACGGTTAAAAGGGCATTTCATCAGCAACATTACCAACGAGATTGTTAATCCGTTTACCAGCGTTATTGCTCTTGCTGAAAACATCAGGCAATTGAAAGACGGAGAAATGTCGCAAGCTCACCGAATGGCTGAACTTATTTTCGAAGAAGCTTTTCATCTTGATTTTCAACTGAAGAATATTTTTGCGGCAGCACTCATTGAAGCGGGAATGGACGTATCGAGGTACAAGAACATCCAAGTAACAGATCTATCCGACAATATCCGGAAATATTTTCGCGCCCAGTTCAATAAAAAGAACATCAGTTTATCTGTCAGCTTCAGAAATGAAATTGTTCCTGATTTCCCGATCACATTTAATTCCGATTACGAAAAAATTGATTTGATCCTGAAAAATCTGATTAGTAATTCGCTAAAATACAGTCCGGATAATTCGGTCATTGAACTTGATTTTATTCTTACTAAGGGGAATTTGTCCATGGAAGTTTCAGATCACGGAAAGGGAATTCCGGCCGAAGGCCGCAGCTTAATTTTCGACCGATTTAAACAACTCGATGAAAAGATTAATTCCATTAATACTGGTCACGGGCTTGGGCTTTCAATTGTTCAGGCTTATGCCGAGATGCTGGGCGGAAAAGTAAGTCTGAATGATAATCTGGATGGAGGAATACGTGTTGTCGTAACCGTGGCAGAAAACCTCGATGCTGATGAGTGGGATGATTTGGAGGATTTTTTGTTTGAACCGGAAACCAGATTTTGATGATTTCGAACAGTCAATTGCCATATTTTTTGCATCCTTCCAACCTGGTGGTAAGCAAACAGCCACAATGGATAACCACCGTGCTGGGTTCCTGTGTTTCGGTTTGCCTTTTTGACCAAAAACAAGGAATTGGCGGGATCAACCATTTTATGCTTCCTTATTGGAGCGGAGATGGACTGGAGTCTCCAAGATATGGCAATGTGGCGATTCCGCAATTAATTCAAAAAATGCTTGACTTTGGGGCAAAAAAAGAAGATATTGTAGCTAAAGTTTTTGGAGGTGCCGATATGCTTGGACCCTGCGATTCTGTTTTTCATGTCGGACAGCGAAATATTGAGTTGGCATACAAGTTATTGGATGAATTCGAAATTGAAGTATTAAGTTCCAGCACAGGAGGAAAACAGGGGAGAAAAATTCTATTTAATACGGGAACAGGTGAAGTGTTGCAAAAATATTTGACCAAAATAACCTCAAATGAATTGAAATGAACCGGAAAGTTAAAGTTTTGATCGTTGACGATTCGGAATCAGTTCGCAGTGCATTAACTGAGATACTGGGCAATGATCCGGAAATTGAAGTTATTGGCTCTGCTTCTGATCCTTATGAGGCAGTGGCAAAAATAGCAGAAACAGTGCCGGATGTCATTACCCTCGATATTGAAATGCCAAGGATGGATGGTCTGACTTTTTTAGGAAAACTGATGAAGCAGCATCCGATTCCGGT